>NZ_JBCNZM010000198.1:0-7507 GCF_040227615.1 Bacteroides sp. RTP31139st1_H2_RTP31139_211217
GGAGTGAATTGATTCGTTCTGTTGGCTACAATTCTTTTAGCTACGCTGACATATCTAAAGCGTTGAATATAAAGAATGCAGCTATCCATTATTATTTCCCTTCAAAGTCAGATTTAGGAGTGGAGATAATAAAGAGGAATCTTAATGCTTTCAACGAACTAACTAAAACATGGGAAGGCTTAGATTACAAATTGCAGTTTTCCAATTACATTCATATGCACGATAGTTTTATTGGTAATCACTGGCTTTGTATAGTTGGTTCACTTTCTCCATCTTATGACACTTTACCTGAAAACATGCAGAAAGAATTGAAGGGATTGGTAAATACAATCCTAAAATGGCTAACAGCATTATTAGACAATGGACTAAAAACTAATATTTTTTCATTTACGGAAACACCAAGAACAAAGGCTTTCATAGTTCATTCTGCGTTACTGTCTTCTTTACAAATGAATAAAGTATTAAAAAATGATGTATATAAGTCTATACAGGAAGGACTATTAAATATCTAATATTTTTTTATCCAAAAAACTTACTTACTAATAAGTATATAAATTCATAAAGATGAGAAAGATTGATTTTTTAAGAGAACAGATTATTGAATCGAGGAATTTTGTAAATCGTTTGATTTCCGAAATTCCACAAGATTTATGGTACACAATTCCTGAAAGCACAGATTCAAACTTTGCTTGGCAAATTGGACACTTGATGATTAGTCAAAACTTCCACGCTATCACATGTATCACTGGAAGAAATCCTAAAATCGCTGAACTAATACCTATTGTTGATTATGTGAAGATATTCAATGGTATGGGTACTTTGCATAGGTCAGTAGAAAAGAACTTGATTTCAGCATATAAGCTAAAAGAGCAGTTCGATGCTATTCACGAAATATGCATAGATAATTTAACGCAATTAAATGATGATATATTAATTGAACAATTAGAACCTATCCCATTCAAACATCCAGTAGCTAATAATAAATATGAAGCTTTATCATGGTGTTTCAAACATGAAATGTGGCATAGTGCTGAGATGGAAGCTATCAAAGTAGCTTTAAACTATCCAATAGTATGGCTAGAAAAATAGAGTTCTAAGATAAGCTCAATATAGCTAAATCATTCTGCATAAAACAGATTATTTAATCTGACAATTAATATTTACATTAAAATTTATGCGTATGAATGAATTATTAGGTATGAGGTTTTTAAGACTATTGTCTGAATCCTCGCAAGAAGTAACTAACGAAAAAATGCAAGATGCTTATGGCGAATTTGTCGAACAAATAAGAATAGTGGGGGATGGGAATGATTACTCCACTATTTACCGTATTCTTACAGCTACCCGTATTGAGATAGCTTCACTTGAAACAGCACCTCTTTACGGGCAGGGGGAAAAATGCGCTTAAAAAGCGGTTCTTACAAAAAACACAGGCGATTATTAACGCAGAACTGGAACTGCTAAATTTCAAAATCACACATCCCGAATCGTTTCCTTTGGTAACTCCATTGACATTTGAATCTTCTTTATCGGTCATACCTAAGTTTCCTAATCTCGGAATCATGGGTATGACCGAAATTCTTTCAGCCCTGATGCTGTTGGGTGGCATCACCGACAACATAGGCAAGAATCCAACTATCATCGCTTTTTCGGAAGTCTTTGAACAGGCTTTCGGATTTAGTTTTAACGGTATCTATGACCGTCAAAGCGAACTTTTCAAACGCAAGCCATGTAACCTCACTAAAACACTGGATGCTTTAAAAACAGTCCTTACTAAAGAATACAAGCAACGGCAAGCGGAAGCACTAAAAAAATAAAGATGAAAAAAGATAATTTTGCAATAGATTGATAAATAGCTATTTGTGTTTGTGATATAGAGGGGTCAATACCGGACTCCTCTATTTTTAGTTCTTTATTCTGCCGTCCTTTGCTTCATCAATCGGTTGAGAACAATAATGTTAAACTTAAAATTGAAGCAAAATGTATGTAGATAATGAAAATTTCGACAAGTGGATGGAAAGGTTATCAAAGAAGCTCACCGAAGTTGGGCAAGACCTGAAATCACTTATCAATACTGACAAGGTAATGGGTGAGAACGACAAACTATTAGATAATCAGGATTTAGCGTTTCTACTAAAAGTATCTTTCCGAACCTTGCAACGGTATCGAGTAAGTGGCAAACTTCCTTACTTTACGATAAGTCATAAGACCTATTATCGTTCAGCCGACATTCGGGCATTTGTTCAAGAAAATGCTGATAGCAAGACCTATGAGCGATTTAAAAAGGAAAATCAACTTGATAAGCAAACCGAAGCAAAATAAGGTGGGTAATGTTACCGCCTGATGGAATGTTACCATTCCCCATTTAGCAGAAATCGCCTCGCTCTGTAGCTCGGCTCGTTTCGTTAAATGAAGCAAGAGGGAACTGGACAAGTCCTGTTCTTCCCTCTTGCCCTGCGGGGCAAAGCCTTCGGCTTTAATAGGTTACGTTCGTAACCATTTATAATAGTGATTATAAGACAGAAATGTATTTCGCTTATAATCAACTAAATGAATCTCGTTTTCCTTATAAAAAAGTTATAATCATGGATAAGACTAATAATATATCTACTCTTACCACCATCGGGATAGACCGACAAACGGGTAAGTTGATAGACAAGCTCTGCAAACGCTATTCGCTGAAAAAAGGGGAAATAGTCAGGCTGGCATTTAGCTATATTGATAAAGCGTGTATCAACCCCTCGGAAGCACCGGAATCCGTAAAATCGGAACTGGCGAAGATAAACAAACGACAGGACGATATAATTCGTTTCATCCGTCACTACGAGGAAGAACAACTGAATCCAATGGTACGAACCGCCAATTCTATTGCCGTTCGCTTCGATGCTATCGGCAAGGAATTAGAAAACCTTATCCTTTCACAACTGGCAGCCAGTCAAGAAAGGCAAACAGCCGTACTGCAAAAGGTAAGTGAACAGTTCGGCAAGCACGCCGATGTAATCAACCAGCAGGGGAAACAACTCACCGCCCTGTATCAGATACACCAACGGGATTATAAGAAATTGCTCCAACTGATACAACTCTATTCGGAGTTATCAACTTGTGGCGTGATGGACGGCAAACGGAAAGAAAACTTAAAGACGGAAATCGTCAATTTGATAAATACATAGAACCATGCACATAGATTTTGCCCCGCCATCGGCAGGAACATATAATAATACGGGTAGTTGTCGGCAATTAGCTTCATATATGGAGCATGAAGACTTGGAACGGATGGAGAAAGGAATCTATACCGATGGCTTTTTCAATCTGATAGAGGATAACATCTATAAATCAAAAGTTATAAAAGATATAGATACTAATACCGGGCAACTATTGAAAACGGATGCTAAGTTTTACGCTATTCATGTCAGCCCGTCGGAAAAGGAACTTCAAGCGATGGGTAATACAGAACAGGAACAAGCCGAAGCCATGAAACGGTATATCCGGGAAGTGTTTATTCCTGAATATGCCAAGAACTTCAACAAAGGACTATCCGAAGCGGATATAAAGTTTTACGGAAAGATACATTTTGACCGTAGCCGTTCCGACAACGAACTGAATATGCACTGTCATTTGATTGTGAGCCGAAAAGACCAAGCTAATAAAAAGAAGCTATCACCGCTTACCAACCACAAGAACACCAAGAACGGAGTAATAAAAGGTGGTTTTGACCGTGTGAACCTGTTCCAACAAGCGGAACAGGGCTTTGATAAGCTGTTTGGCTACAACCGCCAATTATCCGAATCGTTTGAGTATTCCAACACGATGAAGAACGGAAGCATTGACGATAAACTGAAAATGCAGGAGCAAGAATTGAAAGAGCCAAAACAATATTTTACTGGCGAAAAGAAAAAAGAAACATTCCAACCCAGTGAAAAAGAAAACAATATTTCTTGTAATCTTGATAACAAGCAAAACAATGAACAATCTTTTAATCAGGTAAATAGCAAAACTGGAAATTCTTTACTGTCTATCTTCTCATTAAGAGATAGCAATAATTACGATGCAACATCGGCAGAGGAATTACAGTCACAGAAACGTAAAAAGAAAAAGAAGAAAGGGATTAGACGATGATTGAATATGAGGAACTAAGAGCCAATATAGACCGACCTGATGGAGCGTTTCAAGTATCGTAAATCGCTTGTATACTTAACGATAGACAATGTTATCACCACCCGAAGAAACAGCCGTATAGAGATGTATTTGCGTATCAGAAAGTTTGAAAGCCTGTTCCCACCTGATTGCCTTGTCATTGCCCGATTAGGTTTTAGCAAGGAGCGGATAGGGCATGGTACGCACTTTCTCCAGTTCTTGACAGGGGTAGCCTTAAAGTATGGATTCAGGTACATCGGAATTGAGTATGCTAACGACAAAAGCGGTGCTTTTGCCAAGAAGTTAGGTTTTAATTCAATAGATGGTGAAAACTATTTTATGACAGTTGATAATCTAAAATCTTATTTTTCAATAGAATGAATGTAATCCTTTCTTTTTCTAAGTACAAGTGTTGCCTATTTATTTTCTCCATATATGAGATGTTTGTCATTGAAAAAAAAGAAAAACATGCTGTTGATTGATATTTTGAGTTTTGGGTGGACATGAAGATATGTTTTTCAGCCATAAATCTAGCTGTATCACAAATATTTGCTAAATTTGTAAACGATAAAGTACTCATCATTTTTTTGATTATTACTTTTGTTCATTGTACACTTTTGATAAAGAGTACAGTTTAAGAGTTATCAGTAACTCACTTATGAAAAGTAAAGATTGATAATAAAAATAGATAAATAAATATGTTTCATATACAGCAACCAACAGAACAATGGATTGACGAAGTTGTGAATGTTATTAATGAAAATCAGTTGAAACCTGAAGAATCAAAATTCATGATGGCATTCTTTTCCTCTATGGATTCTGAATTTGTAGAATACTTTCAGAACAATAAGACGCAAATTTCATCTTTTAGTGGACATAATTTTCATATATTCACCCCTCTTATATATGAAGATAGAGTTATTCCAGATGAAGAATGGAGAAAGATGAGAAATGAATTCAAATCTTTCGGGATTCCTATTGGTACAGAACCTACATTCATCTTCTTTAATATTTTTAAATCAAAGCAAGATAAATATGAACCAACATTTTTTGCAGGTTTTGAGTGTAATACGTTTAATGAATTTCCGAGAAAGCTTAAAAATGCCATAGATAAAAGTATTGAAACTAAAGATACAAAGCGATTGGCAAACAAACTTTCTGAAGTTTTTCTTAGCAAAAATATTATCCCAATTGATAAGGTAAATAATATATTGAAAGAAACCATAAGTCGAAAATTACCTCAAGCAAAAGTATTTATAAGCCACTCAAGTAAAGACAAGCCATTTGTTCATAAATTGAAAGAAGAACTTTCCAAAGACAATTCATTAAAGTTTTGGATTGATGAAAATGAAATACTAGCAGGAGATGATATTCAAAAAACAATTTCTGAGTCATTAAAAGAAATGGATTATTTATTGCTTGTTATTTCCGAAAATTCGATAAAATCACCTTGGGTAAATTTTGAGGTTTCACAGTTTATGGGGATTGCTGAAAACAAGAGAATAATTCCTATTATTTTATCAAAAGGACAGAGTTTCTCAGAACCAATAGATAATTTGGTTAGGCGATTGAATTATTTAGATTTTTCAGATAAAAAAAACTGGCGTAAAAATATTACTTCAATTAAGTCAGCACTATTAAAAGGCACAGGGATTGATTGCCAATCCAAAGAAATAAAAATTAACTTCAATAATACTGTTGATAATGCAGTTATTGGAAATAATAATAAAATTGTTATTAACCAAACGAGGAAAAAAGTAGTTCAAAAATATCCTGATGGTTGCATTGGTTCAGATACAGTCAAAGCAAATTATATTGGACACCTAATTAGCCGCTATAATGAGTATAAAGAATACGAAGTCGGAAAAGGTCAGGTAAAATATGCTGTATTTGCAAGTCAATTAAAGAAACGTTACAAAATTGCACCTACGAGAACTTTGTATAATCTACATATCAACAAATTTGATGAATTGGCAAGTTACATTCAAATGAGAATAGATGGAACAAAACTTGCAAAAATCAAAGGAAAAGAACATAAAAACTACTCAACATTTGAAGAATTTGAGAAAGGACAAAAATAAAAAAAGCACCTGTTAATTACTGATTCAATGTCAAGCTTAATTTATTTATTCTTAATAGTTT
The DNA here is from genome assembly GCF_040227615.1 of Bacteroides sp. RTP31139st1_H2_RTP31139_211217. NCBI lineage: Bacteria > Pseudomonadati > Bacteroidota > Bacteroidia > Bacteroidales > Bacteroidaceae > Bacteroides > Bacteroides sp. RTP31139st1_H2_RTP31139_211217. The sequence continues at coordinate 6,277 of NZ_JBCNZM010000198.1, forward strand.
AGATATTAGTAACAAGAAAACACAATAGTAGTATATAAAAAGAAAAAAATGAATATTGACTTGAAATTTTTAGAGCCATATTTAATTTATATGATTTTCGCATTTCTAGGATTGCTTATCCTGTATATTAAAACGTATACGACTGAAAAAGCAAAAATGGAAGTTCTAAAAAGCGAGAACAAGAAATTAATAGAGGAAACGGAAAGAATAAAAAAAGACTTTCAATTGGAAATATCTAAACGGAGATATCAATATGAGAGTAAAAAAGAACAATATATATTATTTTTCAAATTATTAGACCAATTTACCAATGAAGCAAACAAAAGTACTCAAGAAAAGCTGTTGCCTATTTTAGATGAATTTAATAGAAATTTTTTGAATTCTTCCAGCAGGAATGATAAGAAAGGCGAAAATAATGCTACATCTGTAATGTCAAAGAAAATCCAAAGATTGACATTTGAAGCAAATGAAAGTCTAATAAAAATTAAGCAAGAGACAAATACAATCCGCTTAATAGCAAGTGATAGAATAATACAAAAGTTGGATTTATTAGAACTTGCATACGACAAGAATATGGAGCAAGCAATTAAAATGATGAATGATTTACCAAAGCAAATGATGTCTAATGACCAATATGGGATGAAAAAAAGTCAAAGGGAAATTGAAATTTCAGCATTAGTAATAAAAGAAATTAAAGATGAAATTATAGAATTAATGAGAAAAGAATTAGATGAAATATAACCTCCTGCCATCAACATATAATTTGGATTTTGTTAGTATAAACTTGAGGACAAAGTGTTTCGAAAAGAGCGACTTTATCATTGGACTATCAAGTGTTCATGTACTTCTTCAAAAAGTAATGTTTTTGTTGAAAAATTAGGCTTTAATTCAATAGGTGACAAAAACTATACCATAACAGTCGATAATCTAATATCTTATTTTTCAATGGAATAATCTTAATTAATTCTTTCTTTCTCTGAACACAAAGGTATATTCCAAGAATAAAACGGCAACACCGAGCCGTAAGCGGTTTTTGAAAATTTCTTCCTTTTTCGTTCCTTAAAAGAGTAAATTTCCAAAAAGTGTTGCCTTATTTATTCTTTCCATATAGGAGATGTTTATCAGAGAAAAAAAGGAAAAAAATATGTTGGTTGGTAAGCATTCGGCAAACTACAGGTATTAAACTTTTATATACAACAATAGCGACTGTCACTATGAACCTAATAGTATC
>NZ_JBCNZM010000199.1:0-7492 GCF_040227615.1 Bacteroides sp. RTP31139st1_H2_RTP31139_211217
CTTCTAATTCAGGTTTTATACATCCAATGTGGTTATTGCGTAAATAAAATAATTTTATTATATCAAGGGATGTGTATTGCTTCTCATCCTTATTTAGTTCCAAGAAACGTTCAATGTAACGTTCAAAGAAATGGGAAGAAAAAATCAGTAACACATTTGTCCCTTTAAGCGGATAAGCTGCCCATGTAGTTCCTCCATACCTAAAAGTAATGTAGGCATGAGGAATTACAACGTTAGCATCCTTTTTAGATTGTGCATAAAAGCAGAAGAACCATTTATTATTTTTCTTTGTAATAATCTCTGTATTCCATATCCATGGATAATATGTTTGCTTCAATCTCATTTTATTGAATTTGGGATTAAATTTAGTCCAGCGTGCATGGACTTCCTTGTAATCAGACTGAATTTCCTTTGCCAATTCGGTCAATGTCATTGTTGGTAAAATCATATTAACAAATATTTAGAATTGAGATTAATAATCACACAACCAAACATATTATAGCGAAGATAATGATTATAATTAGAATAATACGCATTTTATTGCTGTTTCCCTTAATATCAGAATTTGTGACTTCCACTTGAGAGTTATTTTGTTTATCCATGCAATTAAATGATACAAACTTCTCGCCAGTGTTTAACCAACTAATTTGGCTTGGTACTAAATTCTTTACTCCTTTTGTTGTATTAACAATCTTAAGATTGGCTGATTTAGGATTAATTATATTTTTCATTGGCATTATCCACATTCCAGAACATTCAAAGGCATGATTTAAAGTTACCACAATTAAATAATCTGCATTTTTGCCTATTAGATTGTTTATTCTTCTTGTTTCAGAAGTCCGTCTTTCACTATCATATACTCGCCTTGTTTTGATTTCAAAAGTTAATCCTCCTTGACCTATTGCATCCAGTCCCTTCTCATTCTTATTGCTAGATAATTTTAGGTTCAAGCGTTTACAAGCATAATATTCTCCAATATCCCCTACTACTTTACGGCTTCTAATAATCCCTTCTTTTTGTAAATTCAAGTAACTTTGAGCAAAATTTCTGATAGCGACTTGTTCTTTTTGAAGTAATTTTAATCGAGCTATATTCTGAGAAAATGAATGCACAGAAGAAGCGCCAATAATGTATTCTTCCGTATTAATTTTATTAGAAGGGATTTTTAATATGGATATAGGATTGTAATATATATCAAAATATACAACTACGAGATAGTCAAAATCTTGATATTTTAGATTAGAAATATGATGAGTAAGATTATTGTTAGATATAACTTTAGATTTAATTTGATATTTATAGCCTTTAGGACATACTCCATCGTATGCTTTTGTGGATTTACCAGCTAAACTTAGTTTAAAATACTTGGAGGCAATAAATTCTCCTATTTCTCCAGTAAAGCTATCTGTACGAATTATTCAATCTATGAAAAGTTTATCACTGCAATTGGCAAATTCTTTTAATAAAGTTTCTCTAACTGCTGTTTGCTTTTCCATGAATAAAATTTTATTGTTTTATTAATGGCTATAAAGATAGAAATAAATAAAGTATTAGCAAATTTTGGATTCCGCTAATTGTTGTGCGATGGTCGCCCAGTTGGCTATGGGCATGGTCCATTTCTTACGTATGTTGCGGTAAGCGAGATAAACGGTGCCGGAAAATAGAAAAATCACATGCCCATTCCGAAACCTCTGCTCCTTTTTGGCTTCTTCAGGAGTTCCAGATCTTCCTCCTGCTGCTTCTTTTTGGGAATAGGCTGCTCGATGTCCGGCGTTTTTTCCACCTGCTGAATTTTCGACTTCTCCGGTTCCTGCCGGGATTGAAGCTCCGCTTTGAGATTGTCCCATTTCTCCTTTCTGATGCGTTCCGCACGTTCCACCTGCCGGGCTATTTCCGCCGGGCTTCCGTTCTTGACGGCATTAAGATAGTCGAAGCTTTCCTCCGGCTCCCGGTCAAACCCCATGCGCCGATCAAAAGAGCTTTCACACTTCCGGAAAAAATCCGTCCGGTCAAAACCTCCCTTCACGTTGCCGCAGTTCTTCTTTCCGGTGTGGTTCGTTTTAGGGCTTAACTTTTTGGTGTTGCTCCGGTCTTTCCGACTGACGATGATATGTGCGTGCATATCGCTGTCACTGTCACCGTCCCGATTGAAATGGATCTTTGCGTAATATTCCACATCATCGCTTCTCAAGCCTTTTCCGAAGCCCTCCGCATAGTTTCTCATCACGTCCTGCCGGATGTACCACTGCAAGGCTTCCGCACGCTCCTGCGGAGTCCTGCCCATGCAGCGCAGCTCTTTCTCTGAAGGGCTGACGGTAATAACATAGAACTTTGCGTCAGTCTGGCTTAACTTAGCCTTGTTGTTGTCTATCTTGAATGTGACCTCCCTTGCGCTCACGTAGTCCCGGAACTGATTGAAGAACGGCTGCACTTCCTCCCCTTTCTTCATCCTCTCCAAATCCTCATGCTGGAGATAGTTCGTCACCGCAACACAACTGCCTGTATTGGCGTATGTGCCGTTACCGCCTCCCTGTATCTTCACGTTCATATCTTTTCCCTTTTGTTCTTCTCGTCCTTGTACAAGGCTTTTATATCATCGAAAAGCCCGGCTTTTCCTTTCGCATCGATGTAGCTTGCGATATAGGAGAAGATCTTCTCCTGCCTTTGCGTCACAGCGTCCAGCCTTGCATAAATGGCTTGTTGGTTCTTCAGAAGCATATCCCTCGACTGACCGACTGCCTTTTCCGCCCGGTCCAAAGCCTGCTCCCTTATCCCGGCAAGGCTTGCAAGATCATGCATGAATAGGTCATTGTCCTTTTGGTATTGGCTGAACTTTTTTTCCGTAAGTATCGAGTCCATGCTCATGGTCACTCTCATGCTTGTACTGCCCATGGCTTCACAAGCCGGACGCAAGAAATCCTGCTCCTGCTTTCTGATGAACGCTATCACCTGATCACAGCGTTTGATAAGTTTCTGCATTTCCTTTGCCGGGCTCTCATGCTCAACCGGGTTGATTCCGTACTTCTCGAAGTACTCCAGCGCACAGGAAAGGAAGTCTTTCTTTGATACATTATTGGACTTTGCCAGCCTGTCAAGCCGGGCAAACGTTTTTCGGTCAATGGTGACAGAAGTGGTGGTTTCCTTATCCATACAATTGCGGTTTTAATTGCTGATTATATTATTAAATCTCTGATTTACAAAGGTATGATTTTAACTACAATTTCAAACTAATTGCGGTTAAAAAACTTAAATAGCTGATATTCAGCCGTAACCCCGTAGGGCAAGAGGAAAAACAGGGTAAAACCCGGTTTCCTCTTGCTGTTCTTTCGACTGCCGAGCAATCGACGAACACCCTCCCCTGCGGTACGGCGAAAGCTCGTACAAGGGGGACGGGGAGAAGTCGGAGCGAGGCACTAAGAAAGAACCTATTCCACAAACAAAAAAACACATTAAAACGGCACAACAGGCTGCATAAAATAAATATATTTTGTTTCCATATAATGAAACAAAATATTATCTTTGCAACACTAAAAAACTTTATATGGAAGCAAAATCAAGATTCAAGGTCAAATTATCCAACGAAGCCCAAGAGTTTTTAGACGGATTGCCCAACAAGGTACGTGAGAAGATCATTAGCAATATTCGTAAATCCACCTTTGTACTTGATCCAGATTTATTCAAGAAATTGGATGATACGGATATTTGGGAATTCAGAACGTTCTATAACAAAACCAAGTACAGGCTTCTTGCTTTTTGGGATAAGGACGATAAGATAAACACTCTGGTAATCGCAACACATGGGTTTATCAAGAAAACCCAAAAGACACCTCCCAAAGAAATAGCCAAAGCCGAAGAGATTAGAAAAGATTATTTTAATTCAAAAAGATAAAGCGTATGGAAGCAAAGAAATTTTATACACTCGAAGAAATCGAGGATAAATACATCGGAGAAAAAGGTACTCCCAAACGTGATGCCTACGAAGAAGAACTTAACTCTTTTTTGATAGGTGAAGCCATTAAACAGGCTCGCCAATCAAAGAACTTAACCCAAGAGGAATTAGGTAATCTGATAGGAGTGCAACGAGCTCAAATCTCCCGAATTGAAAACGGTAAGAATTTAACCTTTTCCACCATTGCAAGAGTTTTTAAGGCTATGGGGATAAGTGCTAAACTTGAAATCGGAAGCATGGGTAAAGTTGCGTTATGGTAACTAACTATACAACAAAAAATTACATTAAATCCGGGATGCGTTTTCGCTCCCGGAAACTTCTCGTTTTATACATTTAAAGTCACATTTATACAAAATTTAACACGCCAGAAAATCTTCCTAATCCGTTGCACTTGGCTTTACCTGTTTCCACTCTCTCCCATTCTCCGGAAATTCGTCGTATCAAAAAACACGCTGAAAAGTGGAGCGAAGTGATCTCTATAAACCAAAAAAGAAACACTCCATTGCTTTACGGTAATTTTTAGTTTCTTTTTAGTTACTTTTATGGCATAGCATAACACATTGTGCTATAATATCTTACAAAGGTCATCTACGACAAATTTCCGAGCATCTACGACAAATTTCCGAGCATCTACGACAAATTTCCGAAAAAAACGGCTATCTACGACAAATATTCTACGCCAAATATTTGTTTTTGTCGTAGATAAATATTTCCTTTGCGAAAAGCATTAAAGTCATGGAGAAGAAAGACAAGAAACAGAGGGATATAGTCCTGTCGCAAGACAATGCGCTGACTACCGCACGCTACAAGTTCGACCTTATCGAAAAACGTGCCCTATACTCCATTATACGAAATATCCGGGCGCAATACATCGAGAACGAGAACGGCAGACGGGACTTATTCGATGATCTGATTATCACCATACACGAGGAAGAACTAAAAAAATGCGGTGACAATACCAAGATGCAAAACATCTACGATGCGCTAAAACGGCTTAGAAATCGCGATATAGAAATTAACAACGAAAAGATGTGGCTAAGTATCGGTTTTGTCAATTACGTCAAGCATATCAAAAATAAATCGTATTTTGAGGTGCAAGTTTCCAAAGAGGTACTACCCTATTACGTGGAACTCGCCCAAAACTTCACGAGTTACTCCATGACGGTAGCAATCGCACTCAAAAGCACATTCTCGCAAAGGTTTTACGAACTGTGCTGCCAATACCGAAACGCCGGGTTCTTCTTCTACACAGTCGAAAAGCTCCGGGAAATGTTCATGTTGGAAAAGAAATACAAACGGGGATGCGATTTCAAAAGGCGTGTACTTGACGATCCGCAAAAGGAACTCCGGGAGTTGTACAATGCCGGACAATGCGATTTATATTTCGAGTTCGAACCAAAGAGCTACAAAGGCAAGGAAGTGACCGAATACAAATTTTACGTTTACACAAGGCAAACCGAACAACAAAAGCTATTGGAATACGAAAGCGCCAAACAGGCGATCATCTACATAACAACCACTATTTCGAGGTTCTCCAAAAGTGACAAAGGATATGTTAAGCGTGTAGTGAACGCCGTACAGTTACACCCGGAAATAGCCGTACAGGTGGCGCAAAAGATACAAAAGAAGTTTGAGCAATATATAGACAAGCCAGCCAAACAGATAGGGGCTATCATCCGGGTTTGCTTAATGGAAGATTTTGGAATAGAATAAAAAAATACAAGTATGAAAACAGGTGATAAAGTTATCGTACCAGCCGAAATTAACGGCTATGGCAGGGATTTACGGGCAATGGTTACAGAGATAGAGAAGTTCGCCGGGGCAATATTCGTAACAGTGATATTCACTGAACCATGTCCGGAAGCCTGCGGAAGAAAAGGGGGCGTTTACCATGACTTCCAGCTAATAACAGAGTGATTTATTTTGCTATGACCGCAATAAATTGCAATAACATTTGCGATAAGCTGCAATAACAAAACTTATAACTACCTTTGCAACAGAATATAGCATTTTACAACAATGGAAAAAGGACAAGAAAGCAAGCAAAAGAGGAAAACACCGCTTACCACCATAGCGATAAGCCAAGAGTACGCCCAAAAATTAGATGAATATTTAAAGGGTACGGGTATAACCCGCAAAGAATTTGTTGAGTTGTCCGTTGATTATTTCCAAAGAACCGGGTTCGACCTCCGGGGTGAAGCATTTGACCTCTCCCCATTAGAAAAGGTTGCCGGGCGGCTGGAACAATCCGCAAAGATCATGGAACAACACAACGAGGAAACGGAAGCGGTGCGCCTGCTTCTCCAAACTGTCCGGGAACAGACCGCCAAGCAACTCCCTGCGCCGGAACTGATCGCCCATGCTGCCGAAGAAAAAGCAAAGGCAGAAGCCAAAAGCGAAGAACAAGAACGGGAGATTGCCCGGCTGCGCTCCGAAAACTCCGCTTTGCTAGAATACAAGGAAAAGGCACACCGGGAACTGTGCCGGGTACGTGACGAACAAAAAACAATAGGGAAAATAAAAGTAAACACCGAATTATAATGAAAGGAACTATTAAATTTATAGACCTCTTTGCTGGAATTGGTGGCATTCGATGTGGCTTAGAATTAGCCGCACACGAAGCTGGTTATAAAACAGAGTGTGTATTTACTTCTGAAATCAAGAAACATGCCATAAAGGTTTTAAAACAAAATCATCCTAACGAGTTAATAAACGGAGATATTACACAAGTTAATGAAAAAGAAATTCCAGATTTTGACATTTGTTGTGCAGGTTTTCCATGCCAATCTTTTTCCGCCGCCGGAAAAAGATTGGGCTTTACAGAAACACGTGGTACTTTGTTTTTTGATGTTGAAAGAATTTTAAAGAAAAAGAAACCTGCTGGTTTTATCCTCGAAAACGTTGAAGGACTTGTATCATTCATATTAACAAATCTTGCAACCAAAGATGAAAACCATTAACTGAGGCATATTGACCTACCATGTCTATGTAGTTAATCGCATACGACAAGTCCACTTCATAACCATAAAAATCTATTAAGTCTTGTATTAATTCTTCTGGGGTAATCATAATGTTACTTTTTATTCTAAAGAACGATTGTCCATAATCGCTTGAAGCATATTAGAACATTTTTCATATTCTTCTTTATGTTCAATTCTAAATTCGCTACATTCAATGGCTATATTTATCCACATTTCATTACCTCTTAGTTTAAGAAATTTTTCCCATTCTTTAGGCGAGAAGTAGGAATCTGGTAAATTATCAAATTCTTCCATAGATGAGAGAGAATATCCTTTGTGAGCTAAGAACATATCTTGGATAATCCAATTATGAAACATATCGTAATACTCTGTATATTGATTTACTTTTAGTTCATTGCGAGATAAGAAGGTTTTGATTAATGCAGCAGATTCAGAAATCCATTCACCTAAAATCATTCCATCTTCACAGAAACCTCTAGCTAAATCTTCTAATTCAGGTTTTATACATCCAATGTGGTTATTGCGTAAATAAAATAATTTTATTATATCAAGGGATGTGTAT
>NZ_JBCNZM010000200.1:0-290 GCF_040227615.1 Bacteroides sp. RTP31139st1_H2_RTP31139_211217
CGCAATCATGGTGCTTTCCACGAGGATTGCGTGAACATCATAATGAAAGACCTCATTCATTTGATGAACCCTAAGTATATTGAGGTGACGGGTATCTTCACCCCGCGCGGAGGCATCTCCATTTATCCGTATGCCAATTACGGACGTCCCGGCACGAAGTTCGAGCAGATGGCAGAGCATCGTTTGATGAACCGTGAATGAGGACTGTTTTTGAAGGCCTCCGTAAATAATAAAGGGAGGCTTTGGGAGCAAATGATTGTTGCGCCGCTATATTTTATATTCTTGCTTAC
>NZ_JBCNZM010000200.1:391-7445 GCF_040227615.1 Bacteroides sp. RTP31139st1_H2_RTP31139_211217
ATAATTAAACATATGTCGGACGATAATGTAACGACTGTCGGACGAATAGTCTTTAGTCAATGAAACATTAACCTGCTACCATCTTGGAAAGAATCTTTCCTATAGAGGATAGTAGGGGATGACTTTTGCAAAGATATAGACGATTCTTTAATAAAAATAGCGCCTTTTCCCAAAGACGCTATTCCCTCTTTATGACTTATTCACTACAAAGGGTTATTTTATTCTTTTGTAGCCATAGACAGCAAGGTTACCCAGTTCTTCTTCGATGCGCAATAGTTGGTTGTACTTCGCCATGCGGTCGGAGCGGCTCAGAGAACCGGTCTTGATTTGTCCGCTGTTGGTGGCAACGGCAATGTCTGCAATGGTGGCGTCCTCGGTTTCGCCGGAACGGTGAGAAGTCACTGTGGTATAACCGTGGCGGTGTGCCATTTCGATAGCATCCAGCGTTTCACTGAGTGAACCGATTTGATTGACTTTGATAAGGATGGAATTGGCGCAGCCCATGGCAATACCTTTTTCAAGGAATTCCACGTTAGTCACGAACAGGTCGTCGCCAACCAGCTGGCAACGGTTGCCGATGCGTTCGGTCAACTTCTTCCAGCCTTCCCAGTCGTTTTCGCTCATGCCATCCTCGATGGAGTCAATCGGGTAGTTATTAATCAAATCTTCCAAGTAAGCTATTTGTTCGTCGGCAGTACGTTTTTTACCATTTTCGCCTTCAAAGATGGAGTAGTCATAGATACCGTTCTTAAAGAACTCGGATGAGGCACAGTCCATACCGATTTTCACATCCTTGCCCGGTTCGTAGCCGGCAGCCTTGATGGCGCTCATGATGGAGTCCAGCGCATCTTCTGTTCCTGCCAGTGCCGGTGCAAAACCGCCTTCGTCACCTACGGCAGTGCTGAGGCCGCGGTCGTGCAACACTTTTTTCAAGGCGTGGAATACTTCGGCTCCCATGCGCAGGCCTTCACGGAAGGAAGAGGCGCCTACCGGCCGAATCATAAATTCTTGGAAAGCGATAGGAGCGTCGCTGTGTGAACCTCCATTGATGATATTCATCATCGGGACCGGCATTACGTAGGTATTTACTCCACCGATATATCTGTATAAAGGTATATCGAGATAATTGGCAGCGGCTTTGGCTACTGCCAGTGAGACACCCAGAATGGCGTTGGCACCCAGCTTGGATTTGGTAGGCGTGCCGTCCAACTCAAGCATCTTGTGGTCGATGGTACGCTGTTCCAGTGACGACCAGCCAATCAGTGCCGGTGCGATTATCTTGTTGACGTTTTCTACTGCTTTTAGTGTACCTTTACCACCGTAGCGTTGCTTGTCGCCATCGCGAAGTTCCAGCGCTTCGTGCTCGCCGGTAGAAGCACCGGAAGGCACTGCTGCGCGTCCCATAACACCGCATTCCAGAATAACGTCCACTTCTACTGTGGGATTGCCGCGTGAATCAAGGATTTCACGGGCTACAATCTTTTCAATTTTCATACTTAAACTTTAATAATTTATTGTCCGTTGTCTTGTTTTAATTTGCAGCAAAGGTCGTACAAAAAGGCATATTGGGCAATACCTATAAATAGGGGTTTTTCATTTCCCGGCTCCTCTTTTTTTAGATTTATTATTGATAATACCTATCAATGGTGATTGCATAATATGATATATACGATAAATCCACTCCATATAATTACCTACAATAAGTGATTGCACAGCTGGCTGTTAATAATGACCTTTGCACCGGTTTACTAACAACATTATAATTATTATAAAATTGAAAGCATATACACTTAAATTCTCGCTGCTGTTTTTCCTTCTGTTGGCTTCTCTGTCTGTACATGCGCAGAGGAGAGGAGGGATGATTTCGGGTAGAATCATTTCTACGGAAAAAGAAACGGTGGATTTTGCGACTGTTTATCTGAAAGGGACGAGTTATGGAGGAACCACGAATCAGGAAGGCCTCTATCACATCAAGGCGCCTGCCGGCGACTATACGCTGGTGGTGTCTGCCGTAGGTTATACAAAGGTGGAGAAAAAGGTGAAACTGGTCAATGATGAGCGGATGAAGCTGAACATAACCATCGCTCCCGAAACGCAACAGCTGGACGAGGTGACTATCGTTTCTACCGGAGTAAGCCGGGTGAAGAGGTCGGCATTCAATGCTGTGGCAGTCGATACAAAGGAACTCCAGAACACCACGAAGAATCTGAGCGATGCCTTGACCAAGGCTCCGGGCATGAAACTCCGTGAGTCGGGTGGGGTAGGTTCGGATATGCAGTTGATGCTGGACGGTTTTAGCGGAAAGCACGTCAAGGTGTTCATTGACGGTGTGCCGCAGGAAGGTGTGGGAAGCTCCTTCAGCCTGAACAATATTCCGGTGAGCTTTGCCGACCGTATAGAGGTATATAAAGGTGTGGTTCCCGTAGGTTTCGGAACGGATGCCATTGGAGGTGTCATCAACATCGTTACCAACAAGAAACGCCGGAACTGGTTCCTGGATGCTTCTTATTCTTACGGCTCGTTCAATACCCACCGCTCATACGTTAACTTCGGACAGACTTTCAAGAACGGTTTCAGCTATGAAATCAATGCCTTTCAAAACTACTCGGACAACGATTATCATGTAGATGTGCCGGTAAAGGATTTTGAGACGGGCAGTTTCAACGAAAGTGAGAAGGTGCGCGTGAAGCGTTTCAATGATACTTACCACAACGAAGCCATTGTGGCCAAAGCGGGTATTGTGGACAAAAGTTGGGCAGACCGGCTGATGTTCGGTTTCACCTATTCGCACATGTACAAGGACATACAGACCGGTGTACGCCAGAAGACAGTCTTCGGAGAAAAGCACCGCTTCGGCCATTCACTAATGCCTTCGATGGAATACAGCAAACGCAACTTGATAATCAAGGGGCTGGATATGGTGTTGACAGCCAACTACAATCGCAATGCCACTACGAATGTGGATACTGCCCGCTATGAATACAACTGGCTTGGTGAGAAACATCCGCTGAACAGTCCCGGCGAACAGTCCCGCCAGTATTCCCGTGCCGATAATGACAATTGGAACGGTACATTGACCTTGAATTACCGCATTGCCAGAGTCCACATGCTGACTTTCAATCATGTGTTGAGTGCATTCCAGCGTGATAATACTTCACTGTTGGCGGTGGAAGAACAGACGGATGCCATTGCCAAGCAGACCCGCAAGAATATCTCCGGTTTGTCATACCGCCTGATGCCTTCCGAAAAGTGGAACTTCTCGGCATTCGGCAAATACTACCGCCAGTATGTGGCAGGACCTATGGCCGAGGATGATATCGGTAGTAATTATGTACGCACCAGCCGTACGGTAGACTCTTGGGGATATGGTGCTGCCGGAACCTACTTCATCCTGCCCGGTTTGCAGGCGAAGCTCTCTTATGAAAAAGCTTACCGCCTGCCCACTATCGAAGAGATGTTTGGTGACGAAGACCTGGAGAGTGGAGACATCGGCATCCGTCCCGAGAAAAGTGACAACATCAACTTGAACCTGAGTTATTCCCGGAGTTTTGGAAAACATTCTGTCTACGTGGAAGGCGGTGTGGTATACCGCAATACGAAGGATTATATCCAGCGCAATATCCAGGACTTGAGCGGAGGAAAAGAAGGGGCCACTTATACCAACTACGGCAAGGTGCTGACGAAGGGATACAATGTATCGGCACGCTATGGCTTCGGACGCTGGCTGAGTGTGGGCGGCAACTTCACGCAGATGAATGTGCGTGACAATGAGAAGATGCAAATCGGCAGTACCGGCAACTCTGTGGAAAATCTCGGTTACAAGGCACGCATTCCCAATGTGCCCTATCAGTTTGCTGATTTTGACGTAAACTTCTATTGGCGCGACCTCTGGAAGAAAGGGAATATGCTGTCCGTGACTTACGACAACCAGTACATGCACAGCTTCTCCTACTATTCGCAGGCCATCGGTAGCAAGAACAAGGATTTCATGGTACCCGACCAGTTCTCCCATAACCTGACATTGAGCTATAGTCTGAAGAATGGCCGCTATAATATCTCGTTTGAATGCCGCAACTTCACGAACGAGGATTTGTACGACAATTTCAGTCTTCAGAAAGCCGGGCGTGCGTTCTATGGCAAGGTACGTGTACATTTTGGTGATTAATAAATATAATGGTTTTAATAGGTGTAATTAATAAGAAGAACAAATGAAGAAGAATTATCTTTTGTCCGGCCTCTTGGCAATGGCAATGACCGGAATGGCTTTAATTTCTTGTACAGACACAGACGAACCGGGTTCCGGCTCCGGTTCCGGTTCAAAGGGTAACTATGTGATAGCTGCCACGGCTACAGTTTCAGGTAGCTCCGTTCCTGTCCTGCTGACAGCCGAGTCACTGGAAAGCGGTGAAATTACTGCTGCCGGCAATGGCCTTGTGAACGATGGGGCTACTTACTGGGTGTTCTACGGAAACAAATATCTGTATGCCTTGAACTATCACCAGGGAAATGCAGGCACTACCCAGTCGTTCATTATGAATACAAACGGTGAACTGGAAAAACGTAGCCAGGAGTATAACGTCAATCGTTTCACTACCTACGGCTATTATGACCAATTTATAATGACGACTTCTACCGGCGACGGCCCTACGGAACTGAATGATGCAAATGGATATACTCCCCAATCTTTTTTGATTTCCTATCTGGATGTCGAGAAACAGACTTATACAAAGAACTCGGTAACAAAGGATACTCCATTTCTTGCCGAAAATTTCCTTGAAAATGGTGAATACGTAACACTGGCCGGTATAGAACAAGTGGGCAGTAAGGTTTATGCAGCAGCCATTCCCATGGGGCTTAGCCAGTATGGTTGCATGCAGAAGAACGAAGACGGTAGCTACAAGTGGGTGCTTTCCGGTAATGAGGATTTAATAAAGACAGAATCCGGCGGGCAGGGTAGCGGTGCCTATGAGAAGGACGAATTGCAATGGACCCAGTATCCTAATGAATGCCATATCGCTATCTTTGGTGATCAGACACTGAATTCTCATAAGGTCATCACTACAGACAAAATCAGTTATGCTGCCGGACGTAACCGTTCACAGTACTACCAGATGAACTGGCTTGCCGACGACGGCTATGTATATGTATTTTCTCCGAGCTATGCCAAGACCATGAGTGATTCGCGTCAGCAGACTACATTGCCTGCTGGAGTTGTACGCATCGATACCAAAGCAGAAGAATTTGATGCCGCTTATTACTATAATCTTGAAGAGAAAGCCAATGGCGCCTCTTTCTTGCGGACTTGGTATATTTCAGGTAATTATTTCCTGCTGCTGATGTATGATAAGGCAATTACGGCATCAGACAAGGTTGCCAACCAACTTGCCGTCTTCAATGCCTCCACTGGAGCTTTGACTTATGTGAACGGCCTTCCAAGCGATGTCTCTGGCTTTGGTAATACCCCGTACATGGAAAATGGCAACGCATATGTGGCAGTCACTACCTCTTCCGGCTATCCTGCCATCTATAAGGTAGACCCTGCCAATGCAACAGCTACCAAAGGTCTGGTTGTCAATGCAACCCAACTGAACGGTGTAGGTAAACTGGAATAAAGGTTCTGATATGAAATGAATAAGAGAACATACTTATGAAGAAAATTTTCAGTAAGATACATTTATGGCTTTCAGTCCCCTTCGGACTGTTGATTACCCTTATCTGCTTCTCCGGTGCCATGCTGGTATTCGAGACGGAAGTGATGGAGCTTTGCCGCCGCGACCTCTACTATGTAGAAAAAGCCGGACCGGCACCGCTTCCCATGAGCCGGTTGGCCGAAAAAGTAGCCGCTACTTTGCCGGATAGTGTCTCTGTGACGGGTATCACTGCATCGTCCAATCCGGAACGTGCCTGGCAGGTGAATCTTTCCAAACCTCGTCGTGCCTCCGTCTATGTGGACCAGTACACGGGTGAGGTGAAGGGCCGGTATGAGCGTGCGCCGTTTTTCATGACCATGTTCCGCCTGCACCGCTGGCTGTTGGACAGCATGAAGCCCGATGGAAGTATCTTCTGGGGGAAAATGATTGTGGGCACTGCCACACTGATGCTTGTCTTTGTGCTGCTGTCAGGCGTTGTCATCTGGTGGCCCCGTACAAAAAAGGCTTTAAAGAACAGTCTGAAGATTGTTGCCGGTAAAGGTTGGCGCCGGTTCTGGTACGACCTGCATGTGGCAGGCGGCATGTACACGCTGATTTTTCTGTTGGCGATGGCACTTACGGGACTGACATGGTCTTTCTCCTGGTATCGCACCGGCTTCTACAAAGTTTTTGGAGTGGAAACCATGCAAGGGGGTGGAGGACATGGTGCTCAGGCACAAACTGCTGCCCACGGAGGAGATAGGGCTCAAGGCAGGTCTGGTGGCGAGAATCGTGAAAGAAAGCCTTTCTCTCCTTTTGCAAACTGGCAGAAGGTTTACGAAGAACTGAAGGAGCTTAGTCCTGATTATAAACAGATAACCGTATCGCGTGGCTCTGCTACAGTCTCCTTCAATCGGTTGGGCAACCGTCGTGCTGCCGACCGCTATACGTTCAATCCCCGTAATGGTGAAATCACCGGGACTACCTTATATAAGGATGCCGACACTTCCGGGAAAATCCGTGGCTGGATATACTCCGTCCATGTAGGCAGTTGGGGAGGATGGGCCACCCGCATCTTGAGCTTTCTGGCCGCTTTGATTGGCGCAAGCCTGCCGTTGACGGGCTATTATCTTTGGATTCGAAGATTGGTCCGGAAGAGTGGCAGAAAAGTGAATGTTCAATTAAAGAAAGCAGCTTAAAAAAAGCAGGCAGTTTTATAAAAGGATGAAGATGTCCACAAGATGCGCAGGCGTGCGTGTTTTGTGGACATCTTCATATAGGTATGCGTGAGAATGAATGCTTTATTAAAAATACCGAAAAATAAATGGAAAAATGTAATCATGATTACACTTTTTTAGATTGTAACTGCCTATTTTTGCTGAAAATATTCATTTTATGGCGAAGTTACCAATCATAAGTAAACT
>NZ_JBCNZM010000201.1:0-2687 GCF_040227615.1 Bacteroides sp. RTP31139st1_H2_RTP31139_211217
CTATCTGAGTCCGCTCCACACGTTGAATAATCTGGGTCATAACCTCTGCCGGCGAAGGGATATGCTGTTTTTTCATCACCCCTCCGTCCACAATGGAATCAAGAAATGCGAATTCTTCCAGAATAGGATGCCGTAGCAAACTGAGCCGTCCTGTAATCTCCAAAGGAGAGCCTTCGGAGAAAGGCCGGCCGTCTTTGGAACAAATACCCTCCCAGCTTTCCAAAAAATCGCGACTTCGGAAACCACCATCGGAAACAACCTTCATGCCTCCCAGCTCCAGCCGTTCCACCAGACTGCGCACTTCCGCATCTTCAACAGCCTGCAATATCTGCCGGCTCACCTGCCCGTTCTGATATTGCTCGCGGACATCCTTCAATGCACGAGGTACACAAAAAGCCCCAGCTATATCAATTTTAAACGGAGGAAATACATTTGCCATGTTCATCCTTTCTTTGATTATTATAATAATGATACTTTTGCCCCAATACCATGAGCAGCAAAGCAATACAATCGAATGGCAACAAGAAGTATTATCAAGGACTAAAAACCTTAAATAAACCAATTCGTTGCAAATATAACTAAAAAAATCGAAGATTCACAATCTGCCCAAAAGATTTATCTTCATTTGACACTTCGAAATCAGATGATGCTTATGCATGCAATAATAATCAGTAATGAATAACTTTAAAAGTTATTTTTCATTAGAAGTTTTCCACTTTAAACAATTACATCATTAATAATCAATATATTAACACTTTTTAAACCACAAAAAGTTTTCCAAAAAGCAAAACCTATCAATAACTATAATATCTTTGTTTCCGCAATTAAACTAAAAAAGACAGTCACATTTAAGCATAAAAGGTTATGATACAGACAGTACTCAAGCGCGACGGGCGCGTCGTCGGATTCAACGAAGAAAAAATAGCAACGGCCATCCGCAAAGCCATGTTGCATACAGACAAGGGGGAAGACCTGCAACTGATACACCAGATTACGGACCGCATCTCTTTCAAGGGAGATTCGCAGATGACGGTGGAAGCCATCCAGGATTTGGTGGAAGTGGAGCTGATGAAGAGCAGCCGCAAGGACGTTGCCCAGAAATACATCGCTTACCGCAACCAGCGAAGCATTGCCCGCAAAGCAAAGACGCGCGACATGTTCCTGGAAATCATTAACATCAAGTCCAACGACATCACACGCGAAAATGCCAACATGAATGCCGATACCCCGGCGGGCATGATGATGAAGTTTGCCAGCGAAACCACCAAGCCTTTTGTGGACGACTATCTGCTGAGTGAAGAAGTGCTGGATGCTGTCACCCAGAACTATCTGCACATCCATGACAAGGATTATTATCCCACCAAGAGCCTGACATGCGTGCAACATCCGCTGGACCATATTCTGAAATACGGCTTCTCTGCCGGACACGGCGAATCGCGCCCGGCCAAACGCATCGAGACTGCCAGTATCCTGGGATGCATCTCGCTGGAAACAGCCCAGAACGAGATGCACGGCGGACAAGCCATCCCTGCATTCGATTTCTACCTTGCCCCCTACGTGCGCAACAGCTTCATCGAGGAAGTCAAGAACCTGGAAGAACTGAATGGAAAAGACTATTCCCATCTCTATCAGAAGGAACTGGCCGACTATCTGCTACAGCCGTTGGACGGACTGACGGGCGAGGACCGCATCGTACAGCATGCCGTCAACAAGACCGTATCGCGTGTGCACCAGTCCATGGAGGCGTTTATCCATAACATGAACACCATCCACTCACGCGGCGGCAACCAAGTGGTGTTCAGCTCCATCAACTACGGCACAGACACCTCTGCCGAGGGGCGCTGCATCATCCGCGAGCTGCTGAAAAGCACCTATCAAGGGGTAGGAAACGGAGAAACCGCCATCTTCCCCATCCAGATATGGAAAAAGAAACGGGGTGTGAGCTACCTGCCTGAAGACCGCAACTACGACCTCTACCAACTGGCCTGCAAGGTGACGGCACGGCGTTTCTTCCCGAACTTCCTGAACCTGGACGCCACCTTCAACCAAAGCGAGGACTGGAAAGCCGATGACCCGAAACGCTACCAGCATGAAGTTGCCACCATGGGATGCCGTACCCGTGTATTCGAAAACCGTTTCGGACCGAAGACCTCCATCGGACGCGGCAACATCTCTTTCTCTACCATCAACATCGTCCGTCTGGGCATTGAGTGCATGAACATCGAAGACAAAGAACAGCGCATCGCCCGGTTCTTTGCCAAGTTGGATAGTATGCTCGAAGTGACCGCACGCCAGCTGCACGAGCGCATGGAGTTTCAAAAGACCGCCTTCGCCAAGCAGTTCCCGCTACTGATGTCTGCCTTGTGGATAGGCAGCGAGAAGCTGAAACCGAACGATACGATTGCTTCCGTCATCAACCAGGGAACACTGGGAATCGGTTTCATCGGGTTGGCAGAATGTCTCGTGGCATTGCTCGGAAAACATCACGGCGAATCTGGCGAAGCCCAGGAGCTGGGACTGAAAATCGTGACCTACATGCGCGACCGTGCCAACCAGTTCTCGGAGCAATACCAGCACAACTACAGCGTGCTTGCCACTCCTGCCGAAGGGCTGTCGGGCAAGTTCACCCGCATCGACCGTAAAAAGTTCGGCACGCTGCCGGGCATCACAGACCGTGACTACTACAC
>NZ_JBCNZM010000201.1:2697-3252 GCF_040227615.1 Bacteroides sp. RTP31139st1_H2_RTP31139_211217
ACTCCAACCACGTGCCCGTATACTACAAATGCAGCGCCCGCCACAAAGCGGAAGTGGAGGCTCCTTATCATGAACTGACCCGCGGCGGACACATCTTCTATGTGGAGATAGACGGTGACGCCACCCACAATCCGGAAGTCATTATGCGTGTAGTGGACATGATGGACCGATACAACATCGGCTACGGTTCGGTAAACCACAACCGTAACCGCTGTCTGGAGTGCGGCCACGAAAACTCCACCCCAAACCTGGAAGAATGCCCGAAGTGCGGCAGCAAGCATATCGACAAGCTGCAACGCATCACCGGCTACCTGGTGGGGACAACCGACCGCTGGAACAATGCCAAGCTGGCAGAGTTGAACGACAGGGTCGTTCATAATTAAAAATTGAAAATTAAAAATTAAAGGGCTGCGCAGTGCAAAGCGGAGCTTCATTTTTAATGGTTGACGTTTAATTTTTAATGATTAATGTTCAGCTTCCTACCTGCGATGTTTAATTTTTAATTATTAATTCCCTACTCATGCTTTCTATTCTCGACATTTTAGAAGATACCAC
>NZ_JBCNZM010000201.1:3262-7415 GCF_040227615.1 Bacteroides sp. RTP31139st1_H2_RTP31139_211217
TACCACAGTAGACGGTCCGGGCTTCCGGACCGCCATTTATGCTGCCGGATGCCCCAACGGTTGTCCCGGTTGCCACAATCCGGAGTCGTGGGACATCAACCGCGGGCACTGGATGAGTACGGAAGAGATTCTGGAAAAAGTCCTTGCCGACAACTTTGCAGACGTCACCTTCAGTGGTGGAGACCCGATGTTCCAGCCGGAAGGATTCACCCAACTGGCACATGCCATCAAGGAGCGGAGCCGGAAAAACATCTGGTGCTATACGGGCTATACTTTCGAAAAACTACTGCGCAACCCGCGCCAAGCCCAACTGCTGAAGTACATCGACGTACTGGTGGACGGCAAATTCAAGAAAGAACTGAGGGATGAGGAACTCTATTTCCGGGGAAGCCGCAACCAGCGTCTGATTGACGTACAAACATCCCTGCAAAAAGGCGAAACCGTCATTTACCACTATAATCCGAAAAAGGGCATTTAAAAAAGAAGAGAAGTTTTCAAAAATATATGAGCACTTTTATAATGTTATAATATCAGGCGCGAATTACACGGAATAACACGGATTCAATAAACAAAATCCGTGAAATCCGCGTAATCCGCGCCTAAAAGAAAGTGTTAAGAGTTTTTTGACACCCTCCACCTATATCACCATTCTATAAATTTCCCTCTTTCCCTGCGCTTCTGCAGCTCCTCCTGAAGAAAGCGCTGCCTATCCTTGGCAATATACCGGCGGGCAAAGATATTGGGCACCGCCACTCCCAGCGCTATGCAGAGAATAATCAGTGAAGCCGTGATGCCGTTGGAAACAACCGCCGTCACCTCGCCTACCACACCGTGCATATTGATAAGCCCGAAAAGTGCACGATACATCAGCACTCCCGGAATCATCGGGATGACAGAAGGAATCGTCAGCACATGATTGGGAACATGGAACCAATGCACTGCCTTCACGGCTATCAGGCTGACAACCATGCTGCCCATGAACGAACCTATCACCGGTCCGTAACCCAATTCGAAATTGACAAAGTTACGCGTACAAACGGCAATGATACCGCCCACCGCAACAACCCACAACAAGCGCCGCTGTATGTTGAATATCATGGAAAATCCCATGGCAGCTATCGCCGCCGCAATGGCATACACCAGATAACTGTCATGAGGCACCATACTCAATTCGCTGAACTTCTTGTCAATCACGACATCCTCCACCGTCAGCAGGCGCATGGCTATTACAATGCCGAAGGCCATTGCACAGACCATCAGCACCGTATTCACAGCCCGCACAATGCCCACCTGGATATAATTGTCAATCATATCATCCACAAAGTTTATCAGCGGCACCCCCGGAACGATGAACAGTGCACACGCCAACAACGGATGATAGGGAGTTTCCGAGAGCCCGGCAAACGAAGACACATAGGCCAGACAGGTAGAAATCAATGCGGCAATGGCAATACTCATATAGTGATTGATGCCGAACTCCATGCAACGGGCACGGACGCGGAAGCCGGCAAAAGCGCAGATAGAGGTAAACAGAAACGCCATCCAGTCACCACCGAACAGTTTACAGAAACCTCCGCAGGCAAAGCCGGCACCGATGGCAACAACGTATGGCACATAGTTCCGCTTCTTGTTTTTGATTCTTTCCAGTTCCTCCTCATACTGGTCGAGGGAATAGTCATTCTCAATAGCCCGCCAGGACAGTTTGCTGATTTCGGAAATGGCAGTCATGTTGATGCCATGCTTTTCACATTTCTGGAATTTGGAGAACGAATGCAGGCCGTCGCTCACATTCACCACCAGCATGGTATAACTTACGTCGATGTGGAGCTTTTCTTCCGGCAGCCCCAGATAGGCGGCAACACGGTTCAGGTTACGAACAACACGGTTCGTATCAGCCGCACTCTCCACCAGCAGCTGTCCGGTACGAAGCAATAAATCGAGTTTCCTGCGCAGCAGGGCAATCTCTTGTTCAGTCAAAGTCTTATCCATGAATCTTTTTACCTATTTTTTGGAGGCACAAAGATAGGCAAAATGTAGAAAACGATTTCATTCTTTCGGCAGAAAACTCTACCTTTGCAGCCGTTTTTTTAATGGACACAAATGGAAATATTCTGGAATACTATCGCACAATACAACGAGGCCACCTGGTGGACACAGCTCCTCATCACCGCAGCAGGTATCCTGCTCACCACGCAACTCTACCGGAAACCGACCTTATGGGCAAAACGCTCCATGAAAATCTACATGGTATTTCTGAACGGGTGGATATCCATCGTGTACTACATGATGTATTGCGGAGCGCGCGGACACCACCATATACTCGCCATCTTCTGGGGAGTGATTGCAGTGTTGTGGCTATGGGATTTGTTTACCGGCTACACTCCGTTCGAGCGCAACCCGAAATACAAGGTACTGGTGGGGGTACTCTATGCAATGCCTTTCCTCTACCCGCTCCTTTCGTGGGCACGCGGAATGGAATTTCCCATGATGACCACCACCGTGATGCCCTGCTCGGTAGCAGTTTTCACCATCGGGCTGCTGCTGGCTTTCTCGCGCAGGGTCAACCTGCTCGTCATTCTGTTCCTTTGCCACTGGGCGCTCATCGCCTTTTCCAAAGTCTACATCTACAAGATTCCCGAAGACCTGCTACTGGCAAGCGCCACTGTGCCTGCCATCTATCTGTTCTTCAAGAACTACTTTGAACAGAACTTGCACAAGGAAACCAAGCTGGGCGCACGGCTCATGAACTGGTTCCTTATCCTCATCTGTATAGTGGTCGGGGTACTGCTCAGCATGACGCTGCTCCATGGGATGAGAGGATAAAGAAATAGCGCGCTTCCGCGCGCCAAAATCATTTCTTCTTTCCCTGATTGGCCACAGCCTCCATCAATTTCTTTATCTCCTCGGGGTCACCCAAGAAATAGTCTTTCGTCAAGTTCAGCTCATCGTCAAACTCAAAGACGTAGGGCACCGCCGTAGGCAGGTTCAGATGCACAATTTCATCGTCCGAAATATGCTTCAGATGCTTGATAATACCCCGCAGGCTATTGCCATGAGCCACTACCAGCAATTCGTCGGCCGTCTTCAGATTCGGGAAGATGACACATTTCCAGTAAGGCATGATACGCTCAATCGTATCTTTCAACGACTCCGTACGGGGCAGTTCGGCATCGGGCACTTCTTGATAACGGTCCTCAAAACGCGGATTACGCGGGTCATCCTCGGCCAATGCATGCGGAGCCACATCAAAGCTCCGGCGCCATACCAACACCTGCTCGTCACCGTACTTGGCAGCCGTCTCTGCCTTGTTCAGCCCTTGCAACTGGCCGTAGTGTTTCTCATTCAACCTCCACGATTTCTCCACCGGAATCCAGTCCTGGTCGAGGCGGTCCAGCACACAATCCAGTGTCTTCACGGCACGCTTCAGATAGGAAGTATACGCCTTCTTGAAGCGGAATCCCTTTTCTGCCAGCAGCTCACCCGCCCTTACAGCTTCAGCAACGCCTTTCTCTGTCAAATCAACATCCGTCCACCCCGTGAAGCGGTTTTCCTTATTCCATGCACTCTCGCCGTGGCGAAGCAAAACAATCTTTTTCATATAGTCTCCTTTCAGTTTTACCTATAGAACACCCGGCTACCTCCTCTTGTTCATGCAATAGCGGACCACATATACCAAAAGTATCAGAAACGCCACCCACACCATGCTGATGACCGGCAGGTAGCGGTTATACAAATATTCCCCTTCCTTCGGGACACGGTTGAAAGTACAGATTATGCAATTACAGCACGCATCGAGTGCATCATGCGAGAATACCGAAAAAACAATGATAGCCACCCCCGCAAGAAGCATCATCAAAGTCCCCCACACCAGCCACTTACCAGCCACGGAAGGATGGAATTGCGAATGAGTGGAATGTACGAATCTAACCATAAACACTTGTCTATTATTACCGGTACAAATGTCCTTCATTTTTAACAATCCGGCAATACCTACTTTTCATCAAAAAGAGAGTCTGCCATCCCAATTAGTAGGTAGCCGCGACCTCTATAAACCACGCCACAAGCTAACCCGAAATGGGGAGCGGCACAACACTAAAAGCCCTCCATGTAGGTATTTCACGTTCTCCGGCAAGGCCTTTTCTTTGCAGCAAAC
>NZ_JBCNZM010000202.1:0-7385 GCF_040227615.1 Bacteroides sp. RTP31139st1_H2_RTP31139_211217
CATTACGGGAGTACAACGAGTTCCTGCAAAAGCAGCTTTCGGAGAAGGAACAGCGGTTTGTGGAGCAGACAGACCGGCTCCGTAAGGTGCAGGATGAGTTATTTACACTGAAGGAGGCTAATTCTGACTTAAAACTGGAACTGGCGCTTAAACGGTGTGAGAGGAAGAAATGCGGTGACAGAGAACCGCAAAACGGCTACTGATTCGCGGAAAGGAAGGTGTTTCACAACAGCTCCCTTTCCCTTAATACTACACAACTTAAAGTTTAAACAAAGGCGTTTGCAAATATATTGTATTTTTATGTAAAACCAAAAATCAAGGAGGAAAATAAGAATGGCGAATGTGTATAAATTAGCGCCGTGGATTCTCAAATGGGAAGGCGGTTTCGTGAATGACCCGGCAGACCTTGGAGGTGCAACGAATATGGGTGTGACTATTGGCACGTGGAAGTCATGCGGCTATGACAAGGACGGTGACGGTGATATAGACGTGGATGACCTGCGTCTGCTTACCCGTGAGGATGTCGTTAACCGGGTGCTCAAACCGCATTATTGGGACAGATGGAAAGCTGACGATATTAAATCGCAATCAGTTGCTAATATCCTTGTCGATTGGGTGTGGGCATCCGGTGTACACGGAATAAAGATTCCTCAACGTTTGCTTGGTGTTACTGTGGATGGCATTGTTGGACCTAAGACACTCGCTGCGGTGAATGCCAGGAACCCGCGTGAGTTGTTCGACATGATTAAGATTGCACGGTTTGATTTCATCGAGGATATATGTAAAAAACGTCCGGCGAACAATAAATTTAAGAGAGGTTGGATGAACCGTATAAATGACATTGCCTATGTTGGCTAAGGTTATGAACTGGGTAAGCCGGCATATATTGCTGGCTCCTTTCATGTGTCTGTTCCTATTGTTATCATGTGGCAGCTCTCATAAAGCTGTCAAGTCCGGTGCAGAAGTAATCAGAAAGGACAGCACGAGTGAATCGGTCGATATCGTACATGGGGCAAGTACCTCTTTGAGCGAACTCATTACCGCTAATGGTAACTATGTGATTGATTTCCGTATCTATGATACAAGAAAACCGCCCGATAGCTTGACCGGGAAATCTCCGTTATTGGCTGACGGTCATGTAGAAGGTGATTTCAATAAGAAGGAGGATAAACAGACGGTAGTAGTTGATACTACGAGTGTCAAGGCTGATAAAAGAACCATTTCCAATATCCGTGAGGAAAAACGGTCAGAAACTATAAAAGAAAAAAAAGAATCCACCTTGCTTAAACAAATTGGTTTTGCTTGTGTTTGTGTAACCGTTTTGATTGTCGTTATGCTGATAGTAAAACATTGGCGCAACAGACAATCTTCATCATAAGACTTTAAATTTATAAATTGGACTGCTCCGGCTTGCGAAAGTCGGAGCAGTTTTATATGTTTACTGTAAAATGCAGTATTTATAAAATATCCTTGTATTTTTTCAAGGCGTTACTCTTCATTTTGTTCTCCTCCTTGGTTAGGGCGAACCCCATATACTTGCAGGTATGGTCGTTACGCAGGATACATATACACATACGCTTATAGGTGGGAATTTCTCGGAACTCTTCTATGTCAATGTCATCCAGGTAGTCCATTCGTACTGGTTTCTTGTCTGTCCTATAGTTGGTACTGTCACCCACCTGGATGGGGATATTGCGGTCTTTCAGCTTCTGTATGACTTCATCACTGAGAACTCCACCCTTTTCCTTCCAAAATTTGATACTGGTTTCCAGCTTGGACTGGTATCTTCTCCTGGTATGTTCCGGCAGGGTCGAAAGCAGGAATTCCATGAATGACTTCCAGGTATATCCATCCGGCAGACGTATCTCTCTCCTTCCAGCAGCACGGGTATTGCCGTAAAGTCCGGCAAAGCCGACTCCGTTTACACGTCCTATCATCCGTCCCCAAGTGTTGGGGTCAATGACCTTGTACAAGGCAAGGCTCTCAATGGCCTCGCTGATGAACGGACTTGCCACCCGTTGCCGGTCAAGGCTTACCCCGGCTTGATAGTAGAGGTCGTATAGTTTATTGTAATCCCATCGGAACTTACCGTTGGCAATCCATATATCCTCCGTTTTCCAGTCGAACAGTGGATATAGGTTATACACATCCTCGCTGATTTTCGTGCTCCATTGGTAATCCTTATATTGCTCTTTCACACCTCGATAGATTGTGCGCCAACGGTTGTAGCTTTCTTGGGTACGTATGCCCACCAGACAGCAGGTACGCCGTGCAGCTTTCCGTTGATGGAGCCAACGGGAAAACTCTGTCTGAAATTCATAGTCCCACATCCTGCGGTTATAGAAAGGGAAATCGTCTACAGTCATTGCGCCCTCCGGCATTTCTCTGACCCATGCTTCCTTTTTTGCTTCGTCCCAGGGACGCCAGTAGTTCTGGTACATGGAGGTACAGGTCGTTACACGGAAAGGCACGCAGACACGGTACACGTCCAGCATGTCCTTGTTTGCCTCCAATACCCGGTCCACATAGTCAATGGTCATACTGTACTGTATCTCATAGTCCATGTGGAACACTCCAATCCTGCGCTTCAGCCGGTTCCTACGCATATAGTCCAGACATAGGTTCAGCAACACTCCGCTATCCTTTCCACCTGAAAAGGAAATGTATATATTGTCGAACTCTTTAAAAATCACTTCCAGTCTTTCCTGGATTAATTCATATACATTCTTTGGGCTCATATGGTGTAAAAAATTATAAGTAGTGACAAAATTAATGCAAAGCCTCAATATTTCCTATAACTTCGGCTTCTATATCATTTGTAATTGGCTTCAATTATCTATATTTGTGCAGGCTAATTCATAAAAACATAAATAGCAATTATGGCAGAAGAAAGTAAATATTCCTATGACGAGGAATCCGTCAAGGCAATAATCGAATGGGCACAAACAACCCAGTTACCCAAGGAGGTGATGCTAAGTGAGGCAGAACATATTTTTGACACCTCTATGTATGTTAATGCGAATATCTGCGATATAAAGCAGCATTATCCGGATGCTTTCTATAATCCGGCCATTGATAGATTGTATCGGTTGAAGGAAGTAATAGAAGGGGCGGTTGAATAAGCTGCCTTTATATTCATAGGCAACAATTCATATCTATTGTGTGTGACATGTCCCGGCTTTCGTCGGGGCTTTTTCATTTATATCCTTTCTTTTATAAAATTCCCTCAAGTCACGTAGGGAATTTCAGAAAAGCAGTTGTCTTTATAGTAGAATCCGGTATATAGTGTTAGTATAGTCCTTCTTTCAGCCATTGCAGTTTCTTTATACTGGATTTACAGAATGTTCCAACATTGTGTGCTCTAATTGATTGTATATATTGAAAGGAACATGCTGGACCTCAGCTTTTATGCGGCTGAGGTTTTGTCGGAGACAAGAGTGCGTTGTTGAACGTGCGATGGAAATATGTGTTTAACCAAATTATTAGTTATGAAAAAAGAGTTTTGTATGGTAATTGCATTTGCTATGGCTTTAGCCGGGTTATTTATGCTTATGTTTATGTCATTTGATTAGTGAATGTCTGTTTGTTGACTGTTTTATAGAAGGGGCAGCTTATTCAGCTGTCTTGTTCCATTTCCCAAGAATTAAGTAATCCATATTGTGTAATTATTCCCCATGTGTGGTACTCAGTTCCACATATTTCCACACATAATTATTCCTTCTTGTTTTTATAATATGCTGATGTATAATGTATTATGTACTGATGTACATCATGGCATATCGTTTGTCCTATAGTTAATACAAAAACTATATTTATTTACTTAAAACTTACGATTATGAAAAAAGTATTGGTAGCATTAGCAATGGTTATGGGATTAGGCAGTTCAGTAGCATTTGCTTACGTGGTTTCTGGAACACAGTCTGTAGAGCAAACTCAGCAAAATCCTCAGGATGAGTTCACAAAAGTGGAAGTAAAAGACTTGCCTCAGGCAGTTATGAATGTCTTGGCTAAGGACTATGAGGGGGCTGTAATAAAGGAGGCTTTCATTTCCGAGAAAGAAACCGGTAAGATTTATAAGGTTGTGTTGACCATCACCAAGGAAAATCAATCCACTGAAGAAGTAACGGTACTTCTGAATGAAAAAGGAGAAACTGTAGAATGAATGGAAACTCTGTAGTGGTTCGGATTCATCTACAGAGATGATTTGAGATACTTTTATGTCTATCTCGTTAATGCGAAAGGGGCGGCTGAATAGTCGCTCTTTTTGTTTATATTGTAATAATAGTTCGTTTCTTTTTTGTCAGAAATTCCTATTATAGAGGGTTGTTTTATACAAAATAATGTTTATATTTGTATTCTAATCCCTATTGTATTATGAATGACAAACAACAACTTCTAATTGATTGTATTTCCCTTCTTCCCGTTATAGGCATTCTGGTTTTGATAACTGTTGCCAATGACCAGCTTGTTACTATGGTTGCTGCCTATGTGCTTTGCGGAGAACTCTTATGTGTATTGGTTAGCAGGATATTAAATTTGTACTATATTGATGTGGCTTTTGTTTGGTTGGGTGGGATTATGCTTTGGCTGTGGTATTGGCTCTGGTTGGAGTCAAGCCATGTAGTGATGGAGATTGTGGAAAGGACAGTTGAATGAATCGCTTCTTTTTCAGTAAAAAATCCCCGTAGCGGCTCAACTACGGGGATGGTGTCAAATAACAGAGTATCAATATGAGATACTAAGTGAGCCTATTTTTTGAGATATGTCTTGTAGTGCATTGTTGAATGTCTGTAATTCTTCTTTAGTAAAGCGTGCCGGTTTCCCGTTTACCAGATTGCCATTTAACCTCTGATATAACCACGAACGGCTCTTGTTGAAATACTTTTTCGCAAGATAGCTTAGAGAAACTATTTCGGCAACTTCTTGTAATTGCAATTTGATTGCACTTTCTTCTATAACGTCCAGTTTCCTATCAATGTTCTGTAAGCGTTCTGATACGAAATCTGCAATAGCTTTTTTATCTTCTTCCGAATTGTACTTGGCGGCTATTTCTCTCATTTTGGTATAGAACTCTGGAGAGTCTGTACCAAGTAGCGGCTTTAATGCCAGTAATTCATCTTTCAGTGCCATATATTTGTTTTTTAGTGCCCTCTCCGGAGAGAGGGACTTTGTTTTACTTCTTTTTTTCTAACTCTTTCAATATTTTGTCGATTGTCAGTAATCGGTCTAATCTTTTATCAATCTCTTTTTCTTGGTTAGTTCCGGTAACTTCGGCAATAAACCTTAGCTGGTCTAATTCTTTTTTGAGGAATGCTCTTTGTATAAGCAGGTCCTTTTTAATTTGTTCGTTACTCATGTTGATTACTTTTGTTATTTGACATTACAAAGATAATAATCTTTTGGTTATTATACAACTATTGCATGAATTATTTTCGTTATTTCGCATATTTTTTCCATATTTGCGGTGCGTTACATACTTTATTGAATAGGAGGAATAGTAATATTCCGACCGTAGAGCTACTGGTGATAAATTTTGCCAGTAGCTTGTGCATATACGGTTCCGACCCCCGTGTGATAGCTTAATGGTTTCACTGTATCCTCCTATTTGAGAATATGTAACGCAACGGGAAAGCGGAACCGTTCTTTTTTCCGCTCCTTAATCCGGTTGCGTTATGGGTAAAACTGAATCATCCTTCCCGAAGCTCACGAAGTCCTTTATTGGATACGGTCACTATCGGCTGATAGTCACGTTTTCCGATTGTGTGAAAACCGCGCTGACGGGAAATATGGACTTAATAGACCGCTTGAACTCCGACATAGAAAAGGAGAGGGAAGAAGCTACTATCGAGGCAATAGCTTTCGTCCAAGAACAATCACTTTAGACTGTCGAAGATTTTTCTCATTGCATCATCCGCATGTTTTCGCATGACCCTAAAATAGTTGAATATTGGTCTATTGGTTTTCATCGACTGGCCGATGCAGTATTCAAGTATTTCTAAGGAGATACCTAATTCAAATCCGTGCTGGACGAATGATTTACGGGCTGAATAATATATCACATGTTTCTTTATGCCAGCTATCTTGGCAAGTTCTTCCATTTTACGTGATACCACGGAGTAGCATTGCCCGAATGTTTTGTACTTGCCAAACACAAGCTTTCCGTTTTTTTGCATGTATTTGTTTATGATTTCTCTGGCTTCCGGTTGGATTGAAAATGCGGTTTTGCTTTCACCGCTTTTCTTGTTCTTTGTTTTCCGTCGGTAATATTCTATCCAATCTTTACGGAAATCAATGTCAAGCATATCTATAAGGTTGATTCCACCGAGGTAATAACTTAGCATAAATATGTCGCGTACTACACCTATGTTGTATTTGGGAATTTCCATATCCCGGATAGCTTTTACTTCGTCAATAGTAAGGTCTAGTTCACGAATATTAGCGGATGGCATTCGGCAGAACTCAAAAGGGTCAATCTCATATTTTACCATATTGTGCTTCTTTGCATAGTTGATAATCACTTTGAGTAATGTCAGATATATTTTGATAGTGGTAGGGGATAACCTCTTATCCTCAAGGTCCATCTCGAAATGCTTTATATTCCGAGGTGTAATCATAGAAAGTAATAAGTCACCTTGTGACTTAATGAAGGACTGGCAGGATAGCCTATATAACTTCTCTGATTTACTTCTTTTCTCTTCTGCGAGTTCAGATAGATAAGAATTCATAGCTGAGGAGAATTTGGCATTGGTATGGTCTTTCTTCTTGATGATGATTTCCCGGAGTTCGGAACATGAATATACATCCACATCATAGATGTTGTCTATGACTTTTTGGTAATGGTTGAGCAGGTTCCGGAGCTTCATGTTCATAGATGCAGCTTCGGGGTGATTGATAACTTGACCATCTTTAAATTGGGACAAGTCATCGATGATACAGTTTGTAGGAATGTATCTGGTACCGGAGTTGTGTGCCAGAGATATTCTTACTTTGTGCTTTCCGTTGATAAGCACTTTAGCTGGTACGATACAAAGTTTAAGTGTTGCCATCTTTTTGTTTAATAAAGTTGCGACAATTTGGTTATTAAAAAATACTGTCCGACAATTGTCCGACAATCAAATTTTGCAACCTGCTGCGAAGTGATGGAAATCTGCTTTTTCCGTAAGTACCTGATACACCTAAAATAAAAGCACTTCCAGCGTTCGCTTACGGAGGAAGTGCTTCACACAAAAACTAAACTAGACTTAACTAAACTATTCTATTGGGGGAGTTTCACAACTCCTATCTGTTCGGTGCAAAGATAAAAAAACATATTTTAGATTTTTCTCGGTTTGACTTAACCGATTGAGAAATAAACTTTTAGCGAATTATTTGAGAAATAGAGGTAA
>NZ_JBCNZM010000203.1:0-7332 GCF_040227615.1 Bacteroides sp. RTP31139st1_H2_RTP31139_211217
CCTGAGGATGCCAGGAACAACTATCTGGATAAACTGGAGGTAAGCGTGCGGTTCTGGCGGGAGAAGGGCGGCTGTCTGGCAAAAGAAACGATCATGAAACTCAAGAGGTTGAATATCCCTTTCAAACTTGGCGGGACATCGGGATACAGGACGCACAAGCTCCCGGTCAGGATGGAATACCTTGATGACATAGACCTGCCTGAATTCCGTGAATTGCCCTCGTACAAGCGGATGTGCATCTGTATCCTGAAAAACGGCCACTGTTGCAAGTACATGGGCTTTTCACCAAATAAACAGGAACAGGAAAGAAGACGGAAGATGATGGATGAATATAGATCTTATTTTAATGAATGAAAAGATGGACAATGAATTTACCAGTCCCGTGTATGGCGTCAAGGCTGTACCGGTGGAAAGGATCAGGGCGAATTCCTATAATCCCAACGTGACGGCCCCTCCTGAGATGCGGCTTTTGGAACTCTCGATTTGGGAGGATGGGTACACGATGCCGTGCGTGTGTTATTACATTGAGAAAGAGGATGTGTACGAGCTTGTGGACGGCTATCACAGGTATAAGGTCATGATGACCTCGCCCAGAATATACAAGCGGGAGAACGGACTGTTACCCGTTACCGTCATCCGTAAGGATCTGGCCGAGCGTATGGCCTCTACCATCCGCCATAACCGTGCCCGTGGAATGCATAAGATCGAGCTTATGACACGGCTTGTCGGGGAACTTACGAGGTCGGGCATGTCGGATTCGTGGATACGCAGGAACCTGGGTATGGACAAGGATGAGTTGCTGCGCCTGAAGCAGATATCGGGACTGGCGGAGCTTTTTGCGGATAAGGAATTCCGTAAGGCCGTAGAATAGGATATTTGGCATAAAACCGAAAATTCGTATGCTCGGAGTATTCGGGAAGTAAGGAAAAAATGTAAAAATATTATAAAATGTGCAAGATGGAGATAACAGATCTGATCAAGGGAATGGAAAGTGCAAATGTGTCGGATATTTACATTTTTCTTCACGAGGACGGCCCTGTGGCTTTTGACGCCTCTGCCGCCCATCTTCTGTGTTACTTTCCTGAAATGGAGATGGAAAGTGTGTTTTGTAGTGACAGCAAACGTCACAGAATTATACAGGGATTTGCATTGGAACCGGTGCTGGAACGACTGGCGCAATACCCGTGTCTGGTTGATGACGATTGTATCAGAATAATGTGTGTGCTGTGAATGATAAGGCACGGTATGAAGTAAACGGGTATGGGCGGGAATGGCGGAGCCTGATCTTCTGGAACTGTTCAGAAAGCATGCGCAGGATGGGCAGAAAGAGATGGTCAGCCTGTTTTGCAATGATGTGAGAAGACTCTCCCGGACGAAGAAGATAAAGAGGCTGCTCGTGTTGGGAAGGTACGCAGGGAACTCTGAACTTTGCGGGCATGTACTCCGTGTGCTGGAGATGCTGCCGGAACTCCCCGGCATGGCTTGTCCTGCATACAGGGGCGTTCTGGTATTGCTCTTCCTTTCACGGGACAGGGATGTTTTGTGCAGGTTGCGGGAGAATGTCGTCCTGCCATGCCGCAAGAGGGGACGTACGGAGGAAATGCTTTGGCTTTGTGAGATTTTGTATGCTATAGGCCCATCTGTTTCCCTGTATGATATTTACAGGGAGGTTTGTCTGTACTTCTATCTGGAACGGAGGAAACAACTCCGGGGATATTCCACTTGTGTCAGTGAACTGGACTTTCAGTTCGCAGAAAGGCGGTTGAGGATATTGTCCGTCGCCGTATTTCGTCTGAAAGTTATTTTTTACAGCCCCGGCGTGTATTCCGTCGGTACACTCTCCCTGCTGTGCCGTATGAGTTATTCGGCCTTCAGAAACAGGTTTCTGTCTGTTTACGGGTTGCCCCCGGGACGTTGGCTAAGGAATCGGCGAATAAAACGCATATGTCTGGATATAAAATATAATCATGGACTTTCACTGGGAGAAATATCGGAGAGGAACGGATTTTCATCAGCAAGCCGTCTGTGTGAATTCTGTAAAAGAAACATGGGATGCACTCCGGGGAGGCTGAAGCAGGCACTGGCTCACCGGTGGCGGAGCAAATAAAAATTCATCAGGCTTGATGTAGAGCTTATTTCAAATAAAAAGCGTAACGGCTATCAGTGCTCGTTTCGCTATCTTGCCGGTGTTTAATTAAAATCCCGAACAGCATGGAACTGTTTACTTTTATCCCTTATTTCCTGTTACTGGAGCGAGAAGAGAGTGACAGGAATACACTGGCAAACGCCAACACCGAGTTCATCCGTGAGGTCTATGAGCTGCAACGTGTGGAAAAGGATGTTACGCTCGTCTTTTTCCAGCTGCAATATCTAAGTTGCAAACTGGTCATTCTGCGTGAGCATTACCGCACAGCACAAAAAGAGCACTTGCCCTGCTATGCCTATATCATTGGTACGCTGGAGTACCTGAAAGGTCTGCTGGACAGATGCAGGTTCATTCATAAGTCCGGTTCCGCCATTGCTCCGGCAGGTCTGCCGACTACAGAGGGTGATCCCCCCGTCTGCTGGACGGCAGAGGTCATCTGCCTGATGGAACTGCTGTATGCCTGCCACGAGCTGAAGATGTTCAACGGCGGTGAGGTGACACTCGGGCGTGTGGTGGAATACGTCTGTCATGTGCTGGGGGTGAACGTGAAGAATGCTTCGAGCTACTACGCGCGGATGCGGCGGCGTAAGGCGGGAGACAGAACCTACTTCATCGACCGCCTGCGTGAAGTTCTGCTCAAACGGATGGAAGACGATGACGAGGGGCACAGGAGACGCAACCGATGAAATGCGGACCCTTTCACACACGGTTCTCCACGTGTGTGAAGGCCTTGCATTTACGGTTATTTGTTCAGTTCCAGAAGATGTCTGAGGTTGGGATCTGCGGCGATGCGCTCCAGCTCGTCGGCCACGATCCGTCTGACATCCTCCTTGATCCGGTTGTAGTTTTCCTGTACCATTTCCTTCATGTGATTCACCCCTTCATCGTCCACGAAGCCGGTGATAACGGGTATCTTCTGATATGCCTTTTCCTCTTCGGCTATTTTTTTGGCATCGACGACAATCTCGCAGTGGAAGATTTTCTGCTCAATCCTCTCCCCGAAGTTGTCGGCTACGGAGCCGACGAACATCCCCTGTGTCAGTCCGCTGATCTTGCTGGGTGGAATGAGACTGTCCATTTGGGTGGATATGGAGGTGGAAACGTCCTGCCGGTTGATGGAGATGGAGTGGCGTTTCTGAAGTATCTTGCCGAACCTCTCGCTGAGGGTTTTGGCCGTTTCCCCCACGACCTGTCCCGAAAATATGTTGCCTACCGTGTTGATGATCACCTTTGCCTCCTTGTCGGTATAGTCACGGATAAGCTGGCTGAAATCCTGAAAGCCGAGCAGCACGGCGACCTTGTTGCTGCGTGCGGTGGCTATCAGGTTGTCCAGTCCCTTGATGAAGATGGTGGGCAGCTCGTCGATGATGATGGAGCTTTTCAACCTGTCCTTCTTGTTGACAATCTTTACAATACGGCTGTTGTACAGTCCGAGCGCAGCACCGTAGATCGCCTGCCGGTCGGGATTGTTGCCTATGCAGAGGATTTTCGGCTCGTCGGGATTGTTGATGTCCAAAGAGAACTCGTCGGCGGACATCACCCAATAGAGTGCCGGCGAGATCATGCGGGACAGGGGTATCTTCGCACTGGCGATCTGGCCCATGAGCTGGTCGGCAGCTCCCGCCAGCCACGCATCGAGGAAGGGGCTGAGGTAGTTCTCCAGTTCGGGATAGGAGGACATGATGGGAAAAATCTGCTCGTAGGGCTTGTTAAGGAACTCGACGGCATGGGGGAAGGTACAATACCTGCCGTCCTTATACACCCGCAGGAACCAGATAATGGCGGCAAAGAGAATGGTGGGCGACTCGACGAAGAAATCGCCCTGCTTCGCCGCCCACGACCGGTTGAGGTTGAGCATGATGCTGTATGAACTCTCGTAAGCATCGGAGATGTCGGTCATGAACTTCGGATTGAGGGGATTGCAGCGGTGACTGCGTGAGGGATCGTCGAAGTTTATGACATAGAACTTCGGCGGCACTTTATACCCCTCCAAATGACCGATCAGGTGGTTGTAAGCAATGGTGGAGAGGTCGGGAAACTTGAAATCGTAGATATAGGCGGCATAGCCTTTCTCTATCTGCTGTTTGATGTAGGAGTTCACCACCGCAAAGGACTTGCCCGAACCGGGCGTTCCCAGCACGATGGAGGCACGGAAAGGGTTCACGACATTGATCCATCCGTCGTTCCACTTCTTGCCATAATAGAACCGTGTCGGCAGATTTACGGAATATTCATTTTCGATAAGCCTTGTTTCCTGCATGAAACTTTCGTTCTCGTTGTTGAACACATCGTCCATGAGATTCTGTTTGAGCAGGCGGGAGATCCATACACCGGCAGCGAGCAGGCAGAGGTAGCCGACGGCAAGAGTGAATATATAAAAGGCGGTGCGTGCCAATAACGGTACGGGCAGGCAGAGCAGCCACCAGTTGAAAAAGAAGAGGACGACACCTGCGCAAAGGGCTGTCCAGATATGCACCCATTTGATTTTTTCCTCCTTTACACCCTTCGTGCCCAGACACGAGAGGGCAAGGAAGGTAACGGAGAAAAGCTTTGTCCAAAGGATGGAGCCGAACAATCCGGTCGTGCGCTGGAAGTTCAGCAGAATCCTGTCCACCACTCCGATATTGACGTTCCATTCCCGGATGGACGGATAGCAGAACCAATAGATATTGACAACTACGAATAATACGCTGAGGGCACGCATAAAGTCCATGACTTTCGCCAGTCCCCTGAGATCATCTTCTTGTGACATAATACTGAATTTAAAAAAGTTATCGTCTTGATAATTATGTAATACGGGTCAGTCCTGACGACCGTAACGCCGGCGGCATTTCTTCTTGTCGGGCTTCAGGAGCCTGGGATGCCGGGGGACATAGTTCAGCTCCGGCTCCATATCGGAAAGCAACCCTCCCGGAATTTTTTCCCCGTTTCCGGAAGCCACAGCGGACGGAACGGGCGGCAGAAGTGGCGACAGGGAATTTGGCGGCTGTTCCTGAAAGTGTCCGTTGAGCATGTTCGCCGAGAATTCCTTGCCCAGACGTGAGCCGTTAAGTACGGTGCGGCTGCGGTGGTCTATAAAGGTAACGCCGTAAATCCTGCCGGTTTCGTTGCGGCGGAGAACCAAGTCTATCTGTTCTTTCGCCAGGCGGTCACGGAAATCCCGTTCGTCCACGGACTGGCGCAAAGCCTCGGCCACTAACGGTCGAAGCCGTTCACGGCACGGATCGGACTTGATCTTTGCAGCGGATTCCTGCATCTTCTTATCCAGCTGCTGTGCACCGGTCATTCTGCCCAGCCGGGAGGACTTTATGGGAGTGGCCGCCGTTTCGCCGTTGCCGTCCAAAGCGGTATAGAGTATGCCGTGGTAGGTGCGTCCACCAATTTCCCCCTTCACTTCTTCCACACCTATATTATACAGGGAAAGCAGGGCACGGAGTTCGCCCATTGTGCGGAAACGGTAAAGTTGGATCAGGGGTTTGACCGTACGGGCGATCTGCCGTTTGATGTCCCCTTTGGCAACATCTACCGGCTTCAGCTGCCACTCTTCGCCTTTCTTCTGACCTTCCGCCGGATGCAGACCGTATTTCTGTTCCAGAAGTTCGGTAATCTCCTTGCTGCGGCGGTATTCGAACTTGTCGGAAACCTTCCTTCCCTCACTGTCGACACGCAGGGAAACGATGTGGATATGATGCCGGCCGATGTCCTCGTGCTTGAAGACAAGATACGGCTGGTTGCCGTAACCGAGCCGCTGCATGTATTCCCTGCCGATTTCCGCCAGCTGGCTGTCGGTCAGCACGTCGTCGGGATGCGGATTGAGGGAGATGTGTATGACCGGCTTCTCGGTGCGGTAATGGTTCGGCATCCATTCGAGAAACTGCCGCACGGATTCATCCGGACGGAAACGCTCGTCTTCGGGATAACGAAGGAGATGTGCCCAGAGGACTTTCGCCCCGCCTTCATCGACCTTGTTCTGGTTGTAGGCCAGTGCGCCGTACAAGTTCTTACCCACGCTGATCCTGGCTACCATGTGAGGCGAGTTTTTGGGAAAGTTCGACAATCCGGCGGTTCAGCTCCACGAGTTCAAGGGTGAGCTTTTCAAGTCTGTAGAGCAGTGCCAACGCTTTCTTTTCAGTGAAATGGATGTGCAATTCCTTGACTGCCTGATTGTAATTCACTCCTATGGCACGGAACTGCCGGAACAGTTCCGTGAGCTTGGCTACATACTCCATTGTGGCACGGTCTGTCCGGATCACCCTGAACTCCTCGTTAAAGATCCGTGCGGCGATGAACTTGGATTTGGACAACAGGCCGGACTGCTCAAACATGGTGAGAAACCGTGCATGGCCGGCTTCGTCCAGATTGACCGTCTCACGGCGGATGGCCGGGTTCGGCTTGGGCAACCTGCCCCCTTTTCCCCTTGTGCGGGGACGCTTTTTCTCGTTGTTCATATATACGTTTTTTATGTGGTACAATTCCACCCGGTGGAATTGCCGCCGTCAGCTCTCCCTCCCACAATTTGCGACTTCGGAGCAAATTGCAGCCCCTGCAAGGGCAAGCGTTTTTTGCTGCAAAACGGAGTGGTGCTGCAAAAAACACAGCTTGCTATGTTCCTATGTTCTGGCGAACATAAATCTTTCCTCTTTGGAGAGGAAAGAGCGCTTTCGGGGAAAGCGGGGATTGGTGACCGACGGAAGGCAAACTGCCCATTCCCGGTTGGATGGTGCAAAGTTAGGAAGTGATATAATCAGTTGTATATCACTAACATTAGCCACATTATGCCAAATGGCAGCCACTTGTACACACGGGTGGAACAGGAGGAAAAACGGGCGGCCGATGATGGCTGAATCAGCGGTTGAGGATGTGCCTGAATGGGATGCGTAATGACGGACTGAATGACCAACCGGTCAGATAACCAACCAGACGGTCAGCCGTTGCAACGTTGGTGCGGTCGGCTGGCTGACCAGCCAACCAAGCGGATAAAAGGCTGTCTGTCCGGCGGGATGATTAGGCAACCGACTATCTTCCTGTTTGTCCGACAGGCTATGCAGTCCGCCGGATTGTGTCATGTATGGTCAGACCGTCGGTCGGCCAATCAGACGGACAATATTTCGGTCGGTTGGCTGTTCAGTCAGCCATTCCACGTCAGGAGCCGGCCACTTGAACCCCGCCGTTCCCAAACCATGAAT
>NZ_JBCNZM010000204.1:0-7269 GCF_040227615.1 Bacteroides sp. RTP31139st1_H2_RTP31139_211217
GTTTGATTGTATTCACTGCCGCAAAGCTACAACCAAACCTCAAAGTGTAAAAGGTGCATTTGTTCGAATGCTTACTATATTTTTAAATCTTAAATTAAAGTATTATGAAGTTACGCGCAAATGTACGTCCACAATGGCAATGGGCAAAATTAAAGCAATTGCTTGCCATTGTGCTGATGTTTTGGGGTACAATCTCCATGTACGGACAAAGTAAAATGATTTCCGGTATCGTTCAGTCAGAATCGGACGGTGAACCACTTGTAGGAGCCACCGTTATAGTAAAAGAGACCAAAGCCGGTGGTACCACCGACCTCAACGGACGTTATTCCGTCCAAGCAGGACAAGGGCAGACTTTGATTGTTTCCTACATCGGCTACCGTTCCAAAGAAATAAAGGTCGGAAAAAACAGCCGTATAGACGTGCAATTACAAGAGGACAACGAAATGTTGGACGAAGTAGTAGTTGTAGGTTACGGTACGATGAAACGCAGTGACTTGACCGGTTCCGTGGTCAGCGTGACGGGTGACGAACTGAAAAAATCCGTAGTCACCTCGCTCGACCAAGCTTTGCAAGGACGCGCCGCCGGTGTACAAGTAACGCAGAACTCCGGTACTCCGGGTGGCGGTATCTCCGTCAGTATCCGTGGCATCAACTCCCTGAACGGCAACGAACCGCTCTACGTCATCGACGGTGTAGCCATATCGGGTAACAATAACGGTAACAGTAGTGTACTCAGTTCCATCAACCCATCGGACATCGTATCTATGGAGGTTTTGAAGGACGCTTCTGCCACTGCCATCTACGGTAGCCGCGCCTCCAATGGTGTGGTACTTATCACTACCCGTCAGGGCGAAACGGGCAAGACCAAAGTTTCCTACGAAGGTTACTATGCCCTCCAGCAACTTCCCAAGAAGTTGAAAACATTGTCGCTTCCCGAATATGCCGTTTATCAGAACCTCCGCGCTGCCACAATCGGTTTCGGTGAACGCGAGGAGTTTAAAGATCCCACACTCCTTGGTGAAGGAACCAATTGGCAGGACGAAATCTTCCGCACAGCACCGATGCACAACCATCAAATAAACATTTCCGGCGGTTCGCAAAACATGAAATACTCCTTATCGGGCGGTTACCTGCAACAAGACGGTATCGTGTTCGGTTCCGATTTCGAACGTTTCTCTTTCCGTGTCAACATGGACAACGATATTAACAAATGGCTCACTACCGGCTTGCGTGCTTCAGTGGCACGTACCAAACAAACCAACAGCGTAGACGGTTCGGGTGCCATCTATAATGCCCTGAACCAGCTTCCCGAGGTACCCGCCCGCAATCCGGACGGAAGTTTCGGTATGCAGACGGAGAATATGTATGGAACTTACTTCTCCAATCCCCTCTCCGACCTTATCCAAAACGAAAACTACAGCCGCAGTACACAGGTTTACGTCAATGCTTTTGCTGACATCAAATTATGGAAAGGATTGGTGTTCCGCACAGAGTATGCAGCCAACTACAACTACAACACCGGTTATCGGTTCACTCCTTCCTACGACTATGAATTCTTCAAACAACAATCTTCGGCAAGCCGCTCGGCAGGTAACGGAAGTAACTGGACTTTGAAGACCTACCTTACTTACAATGGTACTTTCGGCAAGCACAACGTTTCGGTCATGGCCGGTCACGAAGCGCAAGAAAACAACTGGGAATCTTTGGACGGAAGCCGTACCAACTTCCTCTTCAACTCGGTTCACGAATTGAATGCCGGAGACGCCACTACCGCCAAAGCCAACAGCTCACGCGGTTCATCCGCCATCGAGTCTTACTTCGGCCGTCTGAACTATAACTTTGCCGACCGCTACTTGCTGACCGCCACCCTCCGTGCCGATGGTTCTTCATCCTTTGCCAAGGAAAGCCGCTGGGGTTGGTTTCCCTCTGTAGCATTGGCATGGAAAGTCAACAACGAAGCCTTCCTTAAAGACGTGGAAGCCATCAACTCCCTAAAACTTCGCTTAGGGTGGGGTGTGGTAGGTAACCAATGGGCAGGCTCTTATGCCTACGGTGTAACCATGGCTTCGGCAGCTTCCATCTGGGGAACCGGATTCTATGCCGGAAACTACCCCAACCGTAGCTTGAAATGGGAAGAAACCAACTCCTATAACATCGGCCTAGACCTCGCCCTCTTCGACAACCGCGTGGAATTGATTGCCGACGCTTATTACAAGAAGACCGACAACCTCTTGATGCAAGCCTCATTGCCCACCTATGTAAGTGGACTCATCGGTGCACCGTGGGTCAACGCCGGTGCCATGACCAACAAGGGTGTGGAATTTACACTGAATACACGCAACATCCTGACCCACGACTTTACCTGGACTTCCGGACTCACCTTCTCCATCAACCGCAACGAAGTAACAAAACTCTACTCCGAGTCATCGGCAATCTCGGGCATCAACGGAAATGAAACGCTGACCTACACTATGGTGGGCGAACCGGTCGGGCAGTTCTACGGTTATAAAGTCATCGGTATGTTCAAAGAAGAGAGCGACTTCTACAAGAAAGATGCTGACGGCAACTTCCAGCTCGACGAAGCGGGCAATCGCATACGTATAGCAATTCCCAAGGGTCAACAAATAAGCAAAAATGGTATCTGGGTAGGTGACTACATTTACGAAGACCTTCACGAAGATGGTGTAATCGATGAAAAAGACCGTACATTCTTGGGTAATCCAGCTCCTAAGTTCACCTTCGGATTCAACAACTATTTCGCATATAAAGGATTCGACCTCAACATCTTCCTTAACGGTTCGGTAGGCAATAAAGCCGTCAACCTAATCCGCCGCACGTTTACCGACCCCATGCGAAACAGCAACTTGCTGAAAGAAGCCACCGACATTGCTTTGATTGGAATGCACGACCCCGAAGTGGGCGATGAAGAGCTCTCCAACGTCTATATCGTCAATGCCGACCGAGCCAAAGTACAGCGTGTCACCACCAGTAGCGCCAATGACAACAACCGTATCTCCAGCCGTTTTATCGAAGATGCCTCTTATCTCCGTATAAAGAACATCTCATTGGGTTATACATTCCCCCGAAAGTGGCTGCGCCATTTACAAATAGACAATATACGGCTCTACGTCAATATTCAGAACCTTTGCACCATCAGTGGCTACAAAGGATACGACCCTGAAATAGGCGCATTGAATTACAATGTCCTCTTGCGGGGTGTGGACGATGCCCGTTACCCCTCTCAGCGTATCTATACGTTCGGACTTAATTTTAATTTTTAATGAGTTTGGCAAATATCACTAAAAAAGACAAATAACATGAAATACAGATTTCTCACCCTTATATCGTCGCTCCTCCTGCTCACAGCGTGCAGCGACTCTTTTCTGGAACGTGCTCCCGAAGGCAACTACGTGGATGTAACCTTCTACACTTCCGATAAAGCTTTACAAGCGGCTACAGCCCCGCTCTACAATCGTGCCTGGTTCGACCTCAACCAGCGTTCCATCGTGCCGCTGGGCAGTAACCGGGCTAACGACAACTTCAGCCGCTGGGGTTCCCCAGAATTTACCAACTTCAAGGTAACGGCATTGAACGACAATCTTGCCGCTGCCTGGAAAGGATTCTATTCGGTCATCACCATGGCAAACGCCGCCATCAGTGACGTGAAGACCAAATGCAGCAGCAACGTAAGCGAACAGGCTAAACTGACCGCCATTGCCGAAGCGCGCCTGATGCGTGCCTGTGCCTACTTCTACATGGTGCGTCTTTGGGGACCAGTCATTATCATTGAAGATAACGACAAAGTGGTAGCCAACCCCATCCAACCCCTCCATCGCGAAGAGGATGTGTTTGAATTGGTGATTCGCGACCTGACCTTCGCAGCTGAGAACCTCCCCGAAGTGCCGATGGCCAAAGGCCGCGTCAGCAGTTGGGGAGCCAAAGGAATGTTGGCCAAAGCCTACCTTGCCCGTTCTGGATGGAAAGGAGGTACACGAGACAATACAGACCTGGAACTGGCAAAAAAGATAGCAGCCGACGTGATAGAGAACAGCGGAATCGCCCTTTACGACCGCTACGAAGACCTCTTCAAATACAAACATAACAACAATCCGGAATCACTCATCGCCATGCAATGGGTACCGTTAGGTGATTGGGGAGTATGCAACACCCTGCTTGCCGACCTTGCGGGTAACAGCACGATGACTGGTGGCATTAACGTCTGGAGTAGTTACCAAGCCAGCATTGATATGCTTCAGCAATATGAAGTAGGCGATACCATACGCCGCAACGCAACGTTCTGCACTCCGGGAACATATTATCCCTATATTTGTATTGCCAATGGTGGATACACCTACGACGGCAACACCTCCAGCATCAAGAAAGGCGTGCCCGGCGGTCCCGATGATGACAACGATGGCTATATCCAGTCAATGAATTCTCCGCTTAACACCTACATCTTGCGTTTGGCCGATGTTTATCTCACCTATGCCGAAGCTTGTCTCGGCAACAATGAAGAATTGACCGGCGGCCCCGGTCTGGAAGCATTGAATCTTGTCCGCGACCGTGCCTGTATTCCACGTAAGAAAAGCATCACCTTTGAAGACATTATCCGTGAACGTCGCGTCGAATTTTCTATGGAGTATTGCAACTGGTATGACATGGTGTCGTGGTATCATTGGAGACCCGACTACATGCTCAATTATTTCCAGAACCAGCACCGAGGTTATACAGTTGACAACATTGTGAAAGATGAGGACGGCTATCTGCACTTCGGTAAATACGACGGTGATGTCTTCCTCGAAGGTGTGGAAAATTGGCAGGAACCGGGCGAAAATGTCGAAATTACCCACAACAACATCATGATGCCCTATCCGGAAAGCGACATCATCCAGAACCCGCTGCTGAATGAAGAACCGGTAGCCTATGAGTTCAGTGAATAAGTCAAACGATACATTCATTATCTAATTTTACTATTATAACATGAAACATATCCATTTTCCCTTAATATTGCTGACCATTATGCTGGCATGCAATCTCTTCACCGCTTGTAACGACGATGAAGGCGGCGGTATCCCCGTCATCCACCACATTCGCCTGACAGACCCCGAGAAAGCCGACAGTACCTTTACTGACGTAAATCCAGGTACCATGATTGTGGCTATCGGTGAAAACTTGAACGGTGTGAAAAAAGTATTCATCAATCAACAAGAAGTTTCATTCAACAGTAACTACAGCACATCTACCAATCTCATCCTCACCATTCCCGCAGATTTACCGCTGGTTGGCGCCAATCCCGATTTGAAGGATGAACTACGTATAGAAACTACGCACGGCACAGCCATCTACTCGATGCACGTGCTCTCGCCTGCACCCTATATTACCCGCATCGCCACTACTTTCCCCGTAGAGGTAGGAACACCATTACGCGTAATAGGAGGCAATTTCTACGAAATCCAGCGTATCTACTTCACCACAGCCGAAGGTGACATTACCGATGCTCCCGTATCAACAGAAATAACAGAATTTACAGTAAACAAAGATTTCAGTGAAATTTCCTTCAAGGCACCGGCAGGACTGATTGATGAAGGAAGTCTGGTAGTAGAATGCTATACGGCAGCGGCATTCACTCCCTTCCGCCGTACAGCTCTTCCACCGAGCATCAACAAGGTAAGTTCCATGATGCCTATCACGGGTACTACTGTTACCGTACTGGGACAGAATTTCATGGACATCGCCTCCATCACAATGGGCAACCGCTCCGTAGACCTCTCTACTGTTACTATAAGCGAAGCCAACGATGTGCTTACCTTCACCATGCCGCGCCCACCACAAGGCACTTGCTCACTCGCCATCACCACAATGGGCGGCACTGCCGAAGTTCCGGGCTTCTATCCTCTGGAGAATATCGTGCTCAACTACGATGACATCGGTTCCTTCTCATGGGGCGGATTTGCCACAGCCATCACAGCCGACGGTTCGGTACCCCCCTACTTCTCCGACGGGCAATGCTATCAGCTGGCCGGTGAACTTTCTGCATGGAACTGGTGGTGGGGACAATTGCAGAACACCGCTGTATGGAATATTGATGCCGCCTTCTTGCCTGCCGCTACACCGACTTCCGAACTAGCTTTACAGTTCGAGTGTTTTGTAGCGCAAGAATATGGCGAAGGTCCTGTCTTCCGTATCTACCTCAAAGGAAACGAGGCACACAACTACACGGACTATCGTCCTATGAGCGATTTCACTGGAAAGACCGAAGTAGGCCAGTGGATGCAATGCAGCATTCCGCTCTCTGCACTCGTGGATGAAGCTACCTGGGGCAAATTCCAAAGCCGGAGTGGCGAAGAGCTGGCACTCCAGATGACCAACCCCAGCGGTAATGGTCCATACAACATCGAAATGTATTTTGATAATTTCCGAATTGTCAAGATACAATAATTCAAT
This sequence comes from Bacteroides sp. RTP31139st1_H2_RTP31139_211217, assembly GCF_040227615.1. Classification (NCBI taxonomy): domain Bacteria; kingdom Pseudomonadati; phylum Bacteroidota; class Bacteroidia; order Bacteroidales; family Bacteroidaceae; genus Bacteroides; species Bacteroides sp. RTP31139st1_H2_RTP31139_211217. The sequence goes on from NZ_JBCNZM010000204.1 coordinate 6,445, forward strand.
AAATTGAATTCAGACACAGAATTAACATAAAGTGACACCGCTCTTTTAAACTTTTAGACGCTGATTCAGCTGAATCAGCGTCTAAAAAATGAATACACCGCAATTATTAAAGAGAAAATCAATGAATATCATGGTACAAATCTTCAAGGAAACCCTATTGACCAGCCTGATTCTATTTCTGATGACGGCTTGCTCTGACGATAAAAAAGAACTGAAAATCATCGTAGAGCCTACTTCCTTCCATTTTGAACAAACGGGTGGTAGCAAGAAATTCGGTATCACCCCCAATGAACCAGCCACTTTCCAAAGTTCGGAAGCATGGTGCAAAGTAACCTCGGAAAGCAGCACTCCCGTACAGGCAATCTATAACATAACCGTAGAACCCAACACTACGCCCGACGTGCGCAACGCCATCATCACCGTCAGCGTAAAGGAGCATGTACAAGAAATCAACGTGGAGCAGGCGGCCTATATCCAAAGCGATGAACCGGAAAAATACACTGTACGCGAGAATCTCACAACCCACCAACTGATTAACGAAATGGGACTGGGCATCAACCTAGGCAACACGCTGGATGCCGTGGGCGACTGGATAGACCCAAGCAACATTCTCAATTACGAACAAGCATGGGGAAGCCCTATTATCACACAAGAAATCATTGAAGGATATGCCAAAGCGGGCTACTCATCTCTGCGCATACCGGTCAGCTGGGGCAATCTGCTGTCCGACGACTTCAAAGTGCATCCTGACCTGATGGACCGCGTAGAGAAAATCCTAAACTGGACCCTCGACTGTGGCATGGTGGCTATCATCAATAGCCACCA
>NZ_JBCNZM010000205.1:0-7033 GCF_040227615.1 Bacteroides sp. RTP31139st1_H2_RTP31139_211217
GATAACCGTACTTGCCAAGTTACTCATGGCAGAACCCAGTGCATAATCATCCGGAGTCAAATCACCCGGTTGATAAGGATTGGAGTTGATATCCATATAATTGCCGGTACAGGACATAAAGCCCATAACCAACGGAGCAACAATCAATTTATTTATAATATTTTTCTTTTTCATATCGTTTGGTATTAAAATTTAAAGCTCAAGCTAAAGCCGATGTTACGCAAAGCCGGCATCATGAAATAGTCTATTCCCTGATAAAAGTTATCGGTAGAAGCTACACTTTCGGGATCGAAAGGAGCCTTGCTGTAAATCATCCACAAGTTGCGGCCTACCAACGAAACCTTGATATCGCACACATCATTCAACAACTTTCTGGGGATGGTGTAACCCAAAGATACTTCCTGCAGACGAACATTGGTAGCAGAATAAGTGTAGTATTGGGGAACAGACGTGCCGCTACCTACTACACCGTACCATGTTTCGGGGTTTACCTTATCTCTACCATTCACCAACACGTAACCTAAATCACGTGCATCGGCAGAAGCCTCGGACACACCGTAATAGTCCAACATAGCTTGTGTACGTGAGTAAACCACACCACCCAAACGGGCTGAAATCAAGAAACCTGCTGTGAAATTCTTCCAAATGAAGTTATTACGCCAAGCCAAATTACCTTTAGGAAGTACGCTTCCCAACTTGATGTATTTATCCGGGTCCGTTATGGCTTCCGTAGCAACCGTTCCATTTTGGTCCACAAAAATCTGTCCATTGGCATCACGTTTCATATCTCGCAGTGAGTAAAGGTCACCCATGCTCCCACCTTCTTTCAGCAAGAAGCGGGCATCACCTAAGCCACCCATATTCAACGTGCTCAAAGAGAACAGCTCACCGGTAACGGGATTGATGGCATTGTCTGCCAAAGTCAGGATTTTATTCTTGTTACTGGAGAAGGTTATACCGGTATCCCATGTAAAATCTTTCCAGGTATTCTTGTAATTCAGCGACAACTCAATACCGGAGTTACGTACGGCACCAGTCTGGATATACATAGCCGACCAACCGCTGACAGGCAACTGCGGGTTGAATGTCTGGTTCATAGTCTTGGCATTGTAATATGTCACGTCCAATTCAAAGTTCTTGAGGAAACGCATGTTCAAACCGATTTCCCAAGAATTGGTACGTTCAGGTTTCAAATTGTACAACGGATATTGGGTCGTGATACTCCACTGGCCGGAACTTGAATTCCATTCATAGTGGGGATTAGCCAAATATCTGGAGAAAGCACTACCAACAGATGCCCATGAACCACGAACCTTTATAAAAGAAAGATAATCTTTGTTCAAGTTAGGCATTAGCTCAGACAGTACAACAGAACCACCGACTGAAGGATAGAAGAATGATTTGCTGTTGGAGTTGGGACCTGCCAGCTGTGAAGGCCAGTCGTTACGTCCGGTCAGCGTCAAGAAGTAAGTGTTCTTGTAACCAAGCTCAGCCGAAGCGAAGAGAGACTGGGTCTGTTCACGCCATCCTTCCTGCAAACGCTGTGTCTTGCTGGCACTCAGGTTCTGGATGGCAAAGTAGTTGGTCAAACCTACCGGTTCGCCGCTGAAGGCATCGCCACCATCAGCAATCGGACCACGTGTTTTCATTGCATCCGAACGTATATCGGAGAATGAACCACCGACGTTGGCCTGGAGTGACCAATCTTCACCGAAATATTTGTTGATACTCACCAGGAAGTCTGCATACAACTGTTTGTCCTGCGTCTTGGTAATACCATAAAGACCTCGTGAAGAGCTCTCGGTGAGCTGTGTATTGGTAGAAGCATAGAACTTTTCTGTATAATCATTGTTGGAGTTATCCAAACGTACACGTCCTGAAACAGTCAGCCAGTCCAGAATCTTATAGCTCAAACCGGCATTCAGCATATAGCGGTCCTTCTTGTTCTGGCGCAGATTGCGGTAGTTAATCCAATAAGGATTCTGCATTACCATACCTTCGTCACCTACCGGCCAGTATTGCGTATAAATTTTACGGGCAGCGTCATAGCGCTCATACATGCTGATATCAGACCAGTCGTTGCTGCGCGGGAACAAATAAGCACCCACCAACGGGTTGTTGTAAGTACCCTGGTTCGTCATGTTCTGGTCATTCTGCAGAATATAGCTTGCACCGAAATCCAGAGTCATCTTGTCGTCCAGGAAAGTAGTGGTGTTACGTACCGTAAAGTTGTAACGGTTGTATTTGTTGTTGGGAACAATACCCTTGGAGTTTACAGCAGCAGCCGATGCATACGTCTGGTTTTTCTCTGTACCGGTTGACAAAGAAATGCTCTCTGTTCCTACAATACCCGTCTGGAAATAATCATCTCTCGGGCTGTAATTGTAGTTATTGGCTGCAGACAAAGGCGCTCCCCAGCTCATGGCTCCTGAGGTGCTCATCACACCACCGGTTCCCGTACCGTAACGGTTTTGGAAGCTCGGCATCACAAACGGATTGGTGAATTCAGTATTACTGCTGACAGTAAGGCTCACCTTACCTTCTTTACCTTTCTTTGTAGTAATGACAATGGCACCGTTGGCAGCTTCCGAACCATACAAGGCAGCAGCGGCGGCACCAGTCAGGACTGACATTGACTCGATGTCTTCCGGGTTGATATCGGCAATCGGTTCTGAAGATCCCTGGGAGTCGAACTCCTTACCTCCGGCAGTACCACGGCCAGAGAAAATAGGCACACCGTCAATTACATAAAGTGCATTGGAAGACTGCATGATAGATTTCGTACCACGCATCACTACCTTTGATACACCACCTACACCGGATGAAGAAGCATTGATGTTCACACCCGCTACCTTACCACTCAATGAGTTCACAAAGTTGGCATCTTTATTGGAAGTAATGGCATCTGTATTCACCTGCTGTACATTGTAGGACAATGCCTTTTCCGAACGCTTGATACCGAGTGCAGTAACCACAACTTCTTCAAGCTGTTGGGTATCTCCGGCCATCATTACATTAATCGGCGCATTACCTTTCACGGGGATTTCCTGCGTAGTATAACCGATATAAGAGAATACAATCACCGGATTCGCCTCCGTAGTGGTCAGCGTAAAGTTACCGTCGAGGTCGGTAATACACCCGTTGCTGGTACCTTTTATCAATACATTCACACCAATCAGAGGTCCCATGTCATCTGACACGACTCCGGTAATCGTCCGTTCTTTCCCTTGTTGGTTGCCCTCTTGAGGAGCAGCAGACTTTTCAGAAAGATAAACGATGTTATCCTCCACTTTATAGGAAATGTCTTTCCCTTTGAGAATAACATTCAAAGCATCTTCTATAGACGCATTGTTCACTTTGACGTTTTCTACCGGCAACGCAGCCAGTTTGTCGTCATAAAAAAATTGATACTTGGATTGAGACTTGATTTGTTCAATGACTGTCCCCAATGTGCCGCGAGACACATTCAGGTTTAACTGGGCAAAGCCCCACTGGATAGAAACTGCCATGAACAACAAAACTAATAAAGCCCGCATGAACGTCGAACTCCGAAAAGCATAATTGTCTTTCATAAACACAATTTATAGGTTATACAATAAATTACTTCGAGAGATTCATTCTCTCGCATTCCTATATAAAACAACAGACAATGAAAATACACTTACTGAAAAAGTATCTTTTTTATCATTAATCCTAAAAAAAAAGAGTTACCCCGAAAACAAGTTGATATATCATTTTGCTCAAGATTACTAACGAAGTAAATAATTATTTCCACCTGATTCAAGAAAAACACCTATAATACAGATAGTAAATAACAAAATGATATATCAACTTATTTTCGAGGCAACCCTTTTCTTACTATATTATTACTATTCTTTACTTCTTCAGTTCATTCGAGAAAGAATAAGGATAATCTTCCGGCTGCGTACCTCTCTTCATATTAGGCTGGCTGCCCATATCAAACCTCAAGGTACCGCCATTCAGCAAATCGCCATGCGTCAGATAATTCCTGGAATAATCCACGCCGTTCACCTTGAGAGACTCAATATACATGTTCTCCGGTGAGTTATCCGGAGCGTCAATTGTCAGGGACTTACCGTTCTCGAAATGGAGGGTAGCCTTACGGAACAGAGGGGCGCCCAGTACATACTCGTCCGTACCAGGGCAAACCGGATAGAAACCAAGTGCAGAGAAGACATACCACGCCGAAGTCTGACCGTTGTCCTCGTCACCGCAGTAACCGTCGGGACCGGCAGTGTACATGCGGTTCATAACCTGACGAAGCCAATATTGGGCCTTCCAAGGCTCCCCAGCATAATTATAAAGGTAAATCATGTGCTGGATGGGCTGGTTGCCATGGGCATAGTTACCCATATTCATCACTGTCATCTCACGGATTTCATGGATTACCTGGCCGTAGTAGCTGTCATCGAACAAGGGCGGGACAATAAATACAGAGTCAAGCATCTCTACGAAAGACTCTTTTCCACCCATCAGGTCTATCAGACCTTGAGGGTCGTGGAATACAGACCAGGAATAGTGCCAGCTGTTACCTTCAGTAAAGGCGTCACCCCACTTCAAAGGAGAGAAAGGAGACTGGAACTGGCCGTCTTGATTACGACCACGCATCAGCTTGCTTTCCTTATCAAATACATTCCTATAGTTCATGGCACGTTCCGCAAAGAGTTTCTGCTCCTTCTTCGGACGGTTCAGTTCTTTTGCCATGCGGTAGATGCACCAGTCATTATAAGCATACTCCAAAGTACGGGCAGTGTTCTCGTTGATTTTCACATCGTAGGGAACATAACCAAGCTTGTTGTAATACTCATAGCCGAGGCGACCCGTGGAAGAAACCTCGGGATGGACATTCTTTGTACCGTTGATGAGACCTTCGTACAGTGTCTGCACGTCCTCCACCTTCACGCCTTTTAGATAGGCATCTGCCAGCACGGAAGCAGAGTTGTTGCCAATCATACAGCCACGGTGACCCGGACTTGCCCATTCGGGAAAGAAACCGCTTTCCTTATAGGTGTTGACAAGGCCTTCCTGAATCTGCCTGTTCACCGACGGATACATCAGGTTGAGGAATGGGAAAAGACAGCGGAAAGTGTCCCAGAAACCGGTATCCGTATACATATAGCCGGGCAACACTTGCCCATTGTAGGGACTGTAATGAATCGGATTTCCCGCCTCATCCAGTTCATAGAATGCACGCGGGAACAACAAGGAACGATACAAACATGAGTAGAAAGTACGGTACTGGTCAAGGGTTCCGCCTTCCACATCAATACGGCCCAGCACCTTGTTCCAGGCATCCTGACCTTTCTGAACCAATGTTTCCAAATTGTCATTGCCAAGCTCCTTCAAGTTACGGTCAGCCTGCTCAAAACCGATGAAAGAAGAGGCTACACGGGCATGTACCACTTCACCCTTACGGGTTTTGAAACCGATAACAGCACCGGCATGTCCGGCTTCCTGCTCAACCTTATTCTCGCTCAAGACGCCATCGGCTACAGAAGCCTTATAAGTAAAAGGCTTGTCGAACTCTATCACGAAATAGTTCTTGAAGTTCTCGGGAACACCGCCGCTGTTACGGGTAGTATAACCGATAATACGATTCTGCTCCGGAAGTATCTTCACATAAGAGCCCTTGTCAAAGGCATCGACAACAATGTATGAATGATCATTTTCAGGGAAAGTGAAACGGAACAATACGGCACGGTCGGTAGGGGTGAACTCGGTAACCACATCGTGTTCGGCAAGATATACCTTATAATAATGAGGAAGTGCCACTTCGCCCTTGTGGGAGAACCAGCTTGCACGCTTCTCTTCATCAAACTCGGGTTTGCCAACCACCGGCATAATGGAGAACTGCCCGTAGTCGTTAATCCAAGGACTGGGCTGGTGTGTCTGCTTGAAACCACGGATCTTGTTCGCTGTATAGACGTATTGCCAGCCGTCACCCATCTTACCCGTCTGAGGAGTCCAGAAGTTCATACCCCAGGGACGTGCGATCGCAGGATAGGTATTACCGGTGGAAAGCTCGAAAGTAGACTGCGTGCCGACAAGAGGACTGACATACCGGGTAAAGTCTTTGGCATGCAGCCATAAAGCACTGCTCACAAAAAAAAACAATAGGATTAATTTTCGCATAATATTAGAAAGTTGTTAGTATTAAATAAATTCTTCTCGTCATATCTCGAATTTGTGCAGCCTTCCTACTTCGTTGAGGAGAGGAAAACACTGTTCCCCACAATTTTATACTCCAATGGAATGGCATTCTTTATCAGATTCAGCACAGCCCCTACACTCTCTTTTTTCTTCAGTGTACCCGAGTAAGTCTTGCTTACATCTATGTTCGGTGCCAGAATTACCCTCACCCCATACGAATTCTCCAATGTACGCGCAATGGTGTATAGGTCAGCCTTCTCAAAGACAAACTCATTATTGTGCCAGTTTTCGATTCCCGTATCCACCTGCTTCACCACCAGACGCCTAGTCATTCCGTTCAGCTCGGCTTTCTGTCCGGGGGCAAGGATAATCATACCCTCGCCATGATTACCTTTCACCTCTACTTCGCCTTTCAAAAGGGTAGCTACTGCAGACATCTTAGCCTTGTCAGACTTGAGGTTGAAAACAGTTCCCAATACTCTGACCTGCATGGCCTCACTCTGTACGACAAACGGTTTTTCCAGATTCCTCATCACCTCAAAATATCCTTCTCCTTCCAGATAAACCTTTCTTCCCTTCCCTGCAAACTCATGTGGATATTTCAGGGTAGTGTTTTTATTCAGCCAGACTTTGGTTCCATCCGGCAGTTTCAGTTCCTTAATCTTATCATGAGTGGTGACAGCCAGTAATGTTTCCGGCTGGCTATAAGTCTGATAAAAAAGATAGCCGAAAGTTCCCAAAAGGAAGAAGCCCACAAATACGGCCGCATACCGCATCCACCCAACCATCCTCCGTACCTTGTATTGTTTCGTCTTCTCTTGTTCCAGCCTTTTAAACAATCGCTTTTCGGCCTTTTCTATGT
>NZ_JBCNZM010000206.1:0-6996 GCF_040227615.1 Bacteroides sp. RTP31139st1_H2_RTP31139_211217
AACCAACATCTACCGTGATGTGATTCTGGACGAAAAGCAGTTGCCCATCAAGAACTGTGCATACACACAATGTTTCCGCCGTGAAGCCGGTTCATACGGGAAAGACGTACGTGGCTTGAACCGCCTGCACGAATTCTCCAAAGTGGAACTGGTACGCATCGACAAACCGGAACACAGCAAACAATCCCACCAGGAGATGTTGGACCACGTAGAAGGTTTGCTTCAAAAGCTGGAACTCCCCTACCGCATCCTGCGCCTTTGCGGTGGCGATATGAGCTTCACGGCTGCCCTCTGTTTTGACTTTGAGGTGTATTCCGAAGCACAGAAACGCTGGCTGGAAGTAAGTTCCGTCTCTAATTTTGACACTTATCAAGCCAACCGTCTGAAATGCCGCTACCGTACGGCAGAAAAGAAAACAGAGCTTTGCCATACGCTGAACGGTTCCGCACTCGCTCTGCCACGCATCGTTGCCGCCTTGCTGGAAAACAACCAGACTCCAGAAGGAATCCGCATACCAAAGGCATTGGTTCCGTATACGGGATTTGAAATAATAGACTAAGGCCATAATAGTCACGTGCAGCAATACGCCTTTGACACTTTCTTTCGGGCACGAATTACATGAATTTCACAGTTGCGGTTAGCAAAAAACGTGAAATCCATGTAATTCGTGCCCGGAGTTTTATCATGACAAGCTTCTCCTGCGCAACTACAAAGTATTCTTCAAAATACGTGCAAACACCTCCTCGCGGAAATTACGTGCCACCGGAACAGTATGCCTCCCAACTATAATCCGATTGCCATCTATCATCTCAATCTTTTCCAAATTTATCAGATATGATTTATGGACTTGCTGAAATACTCCACCAGGAAGAGCCTCTATCATACGCTTCATGGTAGAACGTACAAGCAGCTTTGTGCTTTCCGTATAAATACAGACGTAATTTTCCAGCCCCTCCACCACCAGAATATCCTTAAACAACACCTTATGCATCTGACGGTCTGAACGGACAAATATAAAATTATTAGCTTCATCCGGCCATTTCTCCTGCTGCAAAAGACCATGTACTTTATTCACCGCTTTCAGGAACCGGTCAAACGAAATCGGTTTCAACAGATAGTCCGTAACATCAAGTTCATAACCTTTCAATGCATACTGCTCATAAGCGGAAGTGATAATCACATGAGGCGGATGGGCAAGAGATGCCAAGAGTTCAAGCCCCGAAAGATAAGGCATTTCAATATCCAGAAACAACAAGTCCGGCTGCTCAGTCTGCAAAAGAGTGTTCAACTGCATAGTATCTTCACATACACCCATTAAAGAAAGGAAATCCACCTTTTCCACATAGCGTTGCAATCCTTCACATGCAGTAGGCTCGTCATCGGTTATTACACATTTTACCTGTTTCATCCTATAATTCTATCACAAGTTTTACTCTAAACAAAGTATCTCCTCTATTTATGTCCAGCGTATGACGCTCCGGATATAGCAGCTCCAGCCTGCGCCTCAGATTTTCTATGCCGATTCCATGTTTTCCTTTCTGGTGCACTAATGGTTCCGGTATAGAATTTTCAATACTAAAACACAACTTGCCTTCTTTCAGACACATATCCATAGCTATAAAATAGTTCCCTCCCACATATTTGAAAGCATTCTCCACCAACGGTACAAACAACAATGGATAAATCTCAACCTGCGCCTCCATTTCATCGAAATGCACCTGCAACTGCAGCCGCTTCGTAGCACGAAGTTTACATAGGCTGATGTATTGTTTCAGATATTCCACTTCCACACGGACTTGCACTTTCTCCCCATCATTGTATAATTGGTAACGAAGCAAATCGGACAATTGCTCAAGAGTATGCCGCGGAGCCTCATTATTCTCATCTATCTGAAAATAAACCGTATTGAGTACATTAAAAAGAAAGTGTGGATGATATTGCGCTTTAAGGAATTTCAGTTCTGTCTGGAGCTGGTCATTTTTTATCTTCTCCAACTGCAGGCGTTGAGCTTCATTTTCCTTCTGTATCATCTGATTACGCAAGAATATATAAAAGAAGCCGCCAAGCAACATACTGACTATGGCCGGAACAGGCACATCGTATAAATCAAGACTTACCCCCATCAAAAAGCGGATGACCCACATCGTCAGAAGACACCAGACGGGAACCGTCAGGACAACTACCCCGTATTCCTGCCACCATACCAACTTCCGCTTCCGGCACAAACGAAGCCAATACTTCAATAGAAAAAAGATAGGATAAGACATGAAGAGTACCACAAGCATATCCTTCAGCATGAAATTCCACTCATTACTTTCCCAATAGTATTCATGTTTCGGAATATCATTCGCCACACGAATACACAGAAAAAGAATCACGGCAAATAATGCCGGCACCAGCCACTTGTTCCACAGTCTGCCCATAACAGTTACAAATTTACTCTTTTTGTTTCATCTATTTCTTTTTTCCTTCTGCTTTCTTTTGTCTCGCTGCCTTTTTGAAAACGCCAGGCGAAAGCAATACCCAGCACACGTTTGTTGTGCCGTTCGTCAACAAACGCCTGCACACCGGGAGATTGAATATCTACTTTTTGATAATTGGTGTTGAATACATCCTTGGCAAACAAGGTAACGGTGCATCTGTTACGGAACATCTTCTTTTGGATGCCGACATTCACTTCCAGCGCCGGATGTACTGTGGCTTGTCCGTAGGCCATTCGTCCATTATAATTTGCCGAAAGTTCGGCCGACCATACGGAAGTGAAAGCAAACTGGTTCATGCAGCCGAATATCGGGGTAAACATACGGTTTTTCATTTTCTGCCCTTGCTCCGTCCAACCATAATTATTATAAATACCGATAGCGGTCAGATTCACCTTCCAAAAAGAAACAGGTGAGAGGTTGGCGGCATGTACACGCATACCCGTCTGTACATAGGAAGACAGATTCTGGGGCATTACATAGATACGCCGCCCCTCCTGTTCGCGATAGCTCTTCATGATAGCATCATCTGTATGCGAGAAAAAGAGCACTGTCTGAAACCAGTCACGATACACATACCCCAACTCTATATTATCAGAGAAAGAAGGATGCAGCTTCGTATTTCCCCCTTCATGGGTATAGTCATCAAATATATAGGTAAAAGGATTCAAATCACCATAATTGGGGCGGGTAATACGCCTGCCATACGAAAGCTGAAACAGATGTTCCGAAGTCAAACCGTATTGCAAAGCAATAGTAGGAAACAAATGGAAGTAATTCGTTGTAAACGAAGAGTCTTTCTGTTGTGTATTTCCTCCAAAATCCCCGTGTACATGGGTATGTTCCAACCTTAGACCCGCTGAGATTTTCAAGCGGTCTTTCTCATAGCCGACTTGTAGATAAGAGGCATTGATATTCTCATCATATACGAATCGGGAACCAAGTGCCCCGTCCGGCAGCCAGCCGGAAACCGACGGACGCATATAACCTGCCGTATTGTCTATCGTAACAAATGAGGTTTTGACTCCGGCCTGTAACTTCCAAACCTCACTCAATGGATAAACCGCATCTATCTGTCCGACATATAAGTCGGTATTTCCCTTCATATCCCCTTTCAATGTATCGGGCTTAAAACTATCCATCAACTGGTTTCCAACACGGTAGTAATGGAAATAATCAAAAGAAGCGCTGAGTTCTCCCCCTTCTCTTTTCAGCTTGTGCACCATACTGGTTCCGGCAGAAACATTATTCCGGTTTTGCTCCGCATGGCTGTAAGTATTTCCCGCAACTCCGGTTTCTCGGATTTCCGTAAACATGCCTGCATTTTCCCTTTGCCGGGAAAAGTTTCCACCCAATGAGACTCCCCAAACTGTCCGCTCATTGAGATAATAATCACATCCGGTACGAAAATAGTGCGAATAATTCCTACGCTTCCGGTAAGAGTCCTGCATCATCCTTCCTCCATCCCGTTCGAACGCACGGTCGATAAACAAGTCTATGACATCCTTCCCCTGATAATACGAATAGTTCAAATAAAGATTGAACTTATTCTCCCGGATATTCATGGAGGCACCTCCATAACCGCTACCCGTCCGTCCAAGACTGCCATTGCCGTTCAAGGCCAGATTCACACCGCGCAGTCTGATTTTTCTTGTACGGATATCAATCAACCCGGAGCTTCCCGCCGCATCGTGGCGTGCGGAAGGCTGGGTTATCAAGTCTATCTTATCAGCATTAGTTGCAGGAGTAGATTTCAACAGACTCATCAATTCATCTCCCGAAAGATAAGTAGGCTTGCCATCCATCAGAATCGTCGCACCGCTTTGTCCGTTCAGCAAGATATTACCATTGGAATCTATCACGACTCCCGGCAGGGAAGCAAGAACATCATAAAGACTTCCCGTACTTTGAGTGACTGACGCATCCATCCGGTAACTTGTTTTACCGGCAGATATTTCTACCAACGGGAGTTTAGCAGTTACCATAATTTCTTCCAAACGCTGGTCGGCAATCGTATCCTGCTGCGACCAAACCACCAAAGGCATACTCAATAAAATTGCCCCTAAAAAAACATTTCGATACATACTCTTCCTCATTTTTTATTTCAAAAGTAGGCAGGCTGTAGAAAGTGAACAAATTATAGTGACAAAGGAATGTTATCCAGTGACAACATGCAGTTTTACCCTATTCTTCTTTTGATATTACCAAATAACCCCTATCTTTGCAAAATCTATCAATCTGACAGTAATTGCGTAATTACACCAACAAAATTATTAGATAATGAATAAAATCATTAGCAAAGAACACTTTTCTGAAAAGGTCTTTAAGTTAGTCATTGAAGCACCATTGATTGCCAAATCACGTAAGGCAGGGCACTTTGTCATTGTACGTGTGGGCGAAAAAGGCGAACGTATGCCGCTTACCATTGCGGAAGCCGACCCGGTAAAGGGAACCATCACACTGGTGGTTCAGGAAGTCGGGCTCTCCTCTACCCGTCTTTGCGAACTGAACGAAGGCGATTATATTACGGATGTTGTCGGCCCGTTGGGACAAGCTACGCACATTGACAACTTCGGTACTGTGGTCTGTGCCGGAGGTGGTGTAGGCGTAGCTCCCATGCTCCCTATCGTGCAAGCGCTGAAAGCTGCCGGCAACCGCGTCATCACCGTACTGGCAGGACGTACCAAAGAACTGATCATCCTTGAAAAGGAGATGCGCGAAAGCTCCGACGAAGTCATTATCATGACCGACGACGGTTCCTACGGACGAAAAGGTCTGGTGACGGAAGGCGTAGAAGAAGTCATCAAGCGCGAGAAGGTGAACAAGTGTTTCGCCATCGGCCCCGCCATCATGATGAAATTTGTTTGTTTGCTGACAAAGAAATACGAAATCCCCACGGATGTATCCCTGAATACGATTATGGTTGACGGTACCGGCATGTGTGGCGCCTGCCGAATCACCATCGGAGGAAAGACCAAATTTGTATGTGTGGACGGCCCTGAGTTCGACGGACATCAAGTGGACTTCGACGAGATGCTGAAGCGTATGGGCGCTTTTAAAAACATCGAACGCGAGGAGATGCACAAGCTGGAAGAACCTCAGACCTGCCAAGCTACCGGTGAAAACATGGAAGATGAGAAAAGCCGTAATGCTGCATGGCGTCAGGAGTTACGCAAATCCATGAAAGCCAAAGAACGGACTGCCATTCCACGTGTAGAGATGAACGAACTCGATGCGGAATATCGTTCGCACAGCCGCAAGGAGGAAGTCAATCAGGGCTTAACGGAAGAGCAGGCACTGACCGAAGCCAAGCGTTGCCTGGACTGTGCTAATCCGGGCTGCACGGAAGGCTGTCCCGTAGGTATCGACATCCCCCGCTTCATCAAGAACATTGAGCGCGGAGAATTCCTCGAAGCGGCCAAGACACTGAAAGAAACCAGTGCACTGCCTGCCGTCTGCGGTCGCGTCTGTCCGCAGGAAAAGCAGTGTGAATCCAAATGTATACACCTGAAGATGAACGAGAAGCCGGTAGCTATCGGTTATCTGGAACGCTTTGCCGCCGATTAGGAACGGGAGAGCGGGCAAATCTCCGTACCGGAAATCAAGGAAAAGAACGGCATCAAAGTTGCCGTCATTGGTTCGGGTCCCGCCGGTCTGTCGTTTGCCGGAGATATGGCAAAGTATGGCTATGACGTTACCGTTTTCGAAGCACTGCATGAGATTGGCGGTGTATTGAAATACGGCATTCCGGAGTTCCGCCTGCCCAACAAAGTGGTGGATGTGGAGATTGACAACCTTGCCAAAATGGGAGTGGAATTCGTCAAGGACTGCATTATCGGTAAGACGCTCAGCGTGGAACAACTGGAAGAGGAAGGATTCAAGGGCATATTCGTAGCTTCCGGAGCAGGACTGCCCAACTTTATGAATATCCCCGGCGAGAACTCCATCAATATCCTCTCGTCCAATGAATACCTGACCCGTGTCAATCTGATGGATGCCGCCAGTGAAGACTCCGATACTCCGGTTCCTTTCGGCAAATGCGTAGCCGTGATAGGTGGTGGAAATACAGCTATGGACTCCGTACGTACCGCACGCCGTCTCGGTGCAGAGCGTGCCATGATTATCTACCGTCGTTCGGAAGAAGAAATGCCGGCACGTATCGAGGAGGTGAAACATGCCAAGGAAGAAGGTGTAGAATTCCTGACCCTCCACAACCCAATCGAATACATTGCCGACGAACAAGGAAAAGTGAAACAAGTGGTGCTTCAGAAAATGGAACTGGGTGAACCGGATGCCAGCGGACGCCGCAGTCCCGTACCCATCCCCGGAGCCACGGAAACCATCGACATCGACCTTGCCATCGTCAGCGTAGGTGTATCTCCCAACCCGATTGTCCCAAGCTCCATCAAGGGATTGGAATTGGGCCGGAAGGGAACGATTGCCGTCAATGATAACATGCAGTCGTCCATCCCGACCATCTTTGCCGGAGGCGACATTGTCCGCGGAGGTGCCACCG
>NZ_JBCNZM010000207.1:0-6816 GCF_040227615.1 Bacteroides sp. RTP31139st1_H2_RTP31139_211217
TCCTCGAATTTGTCCGCTATTTGGGTGGCTTCTGCCTCGTACAGGTCATGCGTGTACGAGCCGATGCAGTTCGGGATGTAAGACAGGAAGTCAAGAAAACACCAACTGCTCCCACTGCCAGCCATACCCGTGTCTGCTGGCGGATACCACCAACAGAGGATGATTGAAACAGCCAAAGGACGGAACAGCTTCAGTACATCCAGTGGCTCATGTTTCACCATCATCTTGTACGCCATTCCCGCTGCCATCACAATAGCGAACAGGGCAGCCAGTGCCATGCACATTTGTAGTATCCACCAGAACGGTCCCTGCGAGCCGGTAAAAGTCGCATCAGTCAGGAACTCGTTCGTTTGAAAAATCACATCGTCTATCTCTTCTTCAAGGATATTGATACCGAAATCCGAGAGTATATTTCCGTCTGCCATACGTTTTTGTTTTTTCAGTTCCCTTTGCTTACTGTTTCATCTCCGTCACCGCTGTCGCCCGTGTTATTGCCCGATTGCGGGCCGCGCACGGCAAAGCGCGATTCGTGCCACCGGCTCACCGCATCGCGGACAATACTCTTCTTATCCAGAGTACGGTCAGCGGTAGCGTTCAGTAGCGTACTTGTTACCGTAGTATTCTGCCGTTTGGCAAGGTAGCCGACAAGGATTTCGTTCTGTCGGGTTATATCCTCGTAGATGCGCAGATACTCTTTTTTCCGCTGTGCGTTGGGCATATAGGCATCTTTCGTTGCATCAATGGCGCACTGGTAGATATGGTAATATTCCGTCCATCTGTCTTTATCCTCCGGTGTCCCCCCGACAGGCAAGATGCGGTCTATATTTCGTTTGAACCGTACCATCTGTCCGTTGACCTTATCGCCTTCGGCGAGCCATGCGATGTCCGCTTGACGGTCAGCCACGTTCAAGGCCTCTATCTTTGCCCGGCTCACCAATGCCGAGTCGATGGCTTCAGCTTCATCCGTTTGGTTGTACAGGTTGACGCCCGCCAGTGTGCGGAACGACAGTTTGTTCTTGGCTGCTGCCGACTTTTTGTACTTGTTGTGCAGTATGGAATAGTAGAGGTCGGGCGAGAGTGCTCCCGTACCGGTTTCCATTACTGTTACTTGATTTTGTTTCGGCGAATCGTGGTTATAGGTCACGGATTGTGCCTTTGCCGCCGTGGTTGCAATTATTGTAACCGTCACGAGTAAGAGTATTCTGTCCATATTTACTTTCGGTTATTTTGTTACTAATCTTTCAATACTCAATGTGCTTCAATCAGTTAATCACCGAGATTATTCCACATTTCTTTTTATATTATATTCATTTCTAATCCTTTCCTCTCCCCGCGAGAAGTGCATGTCATCCTTTTCAATACAAATACATTTTCTATTCGTATGAATACAGGCGATTGCAGTGCTCATGCTTCCAGAGGCAAAATCAAGGACTGTGTCACCCTCTTTCGTGTATGTTCTTATCAGATATTTCAATAATGCGACTGGCTTTTGATTAACATGAATCGTTTTGCCCTCTGATTCCGCAGTTTTGAAATATTTCACACTTCGTGGGTATCTCGTTCCTTTGTTTTCATTTCTGAATGTAGGATTTGGTACCTTGTTTACTCCTGTCCAGTTACTCCCTCTCTTTGTACGATTTTCATAAGGCTCACCTTCTTCCATGATTGGATAATAAGGAGTTCTGCCGTTACAAAAGATACTGATTAGCTCATGCGCTTTTAGAGGTTGCTTTTTAGCAAGAAGGAAATTGCTTGCTTTTGACTTTTCCCATACCCAGTCATATTTAAATTCGGCTAAATTGCCACAGCGTAAAAGGCTGCTGAACGGTTCGCTGCCAAATAAAGCCGTAGGTGCATTATCCTTTCTCACCCTTCTAATCTCCTCCCACATTTTCGAGAATGGTATTATCTTATCCCATTGCGAAGCTGTAATTCCAAAAGGTGGGTCGCATAGAACTAAATCAATACTTGATTCTGGGAGAAGAGGCATTACTTCAAGGCAATCGGCTTTATATAGCGTAATGTCTTTTGCAAAAACGATCTTTTTCATTACATCTTTTATTAATCCAAATGTCCATTTGCCTCTTGGTTATAGGCCGGATAGACTTGTTTGTACTTAAAGTTTCTTTCTCTGTTTGTACTTCTCCGAACATCCAGGACGAAACGCTTTTCCTGCGTTTTAAGATATTCCTTAGCAATTTCGGTGCATAGAAGTCATAATCTAACTTGTGGCATTATTTACCTCCTTCCTCTTTTACCGTCAATAATCCAGTCGTCCCGCATTGCGCCACCGTCCGAAAGCACCGTCAATAATTTCCCGTTTGGTACGTTCCCGGTAAATCTTCGATTTCCAGTAGCCGATACGTACCTGTATGTATCTCCATGTCTCGATGTATGCCCGGTTCAAGTGTTGCTCAATACTGTCCAGCGACTTGTTCACGGACTCCAGTACCATCAGCAGGTCGCTGGTCGAGCAGGCCGCTGCGCCCGTGGCATACAGCACGAGGTCGCTCACCGACTTATAGAGGTGTTCTCCCTCGTTGGCGATGTCCCGTATTGCCTTTTCATTGATAGTCAGTATCAGTGCGTCTGACGGCTCGATGTTCCCATGTTTCAGGATTTTCTCATGGAAAGCCTCCAGCATGGTCTTATAGTCACCGATACGGTCACTTACCGAACTGTAGGTATCCTTCACGTTCAGCACCGTCCGTAGGGACTGGTACATCACGTCGATGACATCAAAGGCACGGGTATAGCGGTCAAGGTCGATATTCACTTCCTTGTATTTGCCCGTCTCCTCACGGCTGTACTCGTGCAGCAGTTGGTTGCTGTATTCCAGTGTGCTTCGGGCCAATAACAGGCTGCGTTGTTTCTTGTGGTCGTTGATGTACGCTTCCACCGACATGATATCGAATGTCCATTGACCCTTGGCTACATTGGGTAGTAGCGCAAGCAACGTGATGGCTATCAGCATAGTGCGTTTCATGGTCGTACCTCCTTTCTGCCACTTCGGGATGTCCGTGCGTTTTCTACCCAGCGGTCATGGCACTCTTCCACGAGCGTCAGCCTACGACCCTCGTCCGTATCGAGTTCCGGTAGCACATCCTTCAGTACGTCGATGATGTTCCGCTTGTAGTGCATCATCTTCTCCAAGGATACGAGGTCGGCGTATATTTTCGTGATACGTGAATCCACTTCTCGTGCGATTTCGAGGCGGTCACTTGACCAAAGCAGGTGGTACACGTCGCTGTTCGGTACTTCTTCCATAGGTTCTGTACGGGCATACTCGGTAGTGATTTTACAGTTGGGATATTCCCGTGCAATTTCCGATATGCGATTATTCACGATTTTAGTCTTTTCCTCGTTCGGCAGGTTCGGATCGAGTGTCAGTACATCGGCAACGTGCGTGTCTGTGTATGCCGAAGTCAATTCCCAACTGATTTGGATGATGGCACGGTGGATTTTGATACCCAGAAAGTATTTCGGCTTCCGTGCGATAGAAATAGTCGCACGGAACGTAATGATACCATTGATGTTCGGCATCGTCGCCTTACGGACGAACGTATAGCCGCTCCATGTACCTCCGTCCTGCCAAGTGAGGCTGTAGGCTGTCTTACAATCCTGCATGATGGCCGGTAGGCGGTAGTAATCATCTGTCGGCACATCGTTCTCAGCTTCCGCTTCCTGCTTCGCATCTGCGTACTCCTTCTGCTTTTGTTGCCACTCGGCAAGTTCGCTTTTCAGTTCCTCGATACGTGTCCGGTTGGAGTTATATTGTTGCCGGTAAGCTGCTGCGTCTTCCACGCTCGCCTCGGCAATTTTTTTCAGAAGGTCGGCGTTTTCCTTTTCCAAGGCACTAATCTGAGATTGAAGAACGGCAACCTGATTGTCCGCTTCCCGTATCAGTGCGTCCAGTTCTGAAAGGTCCAGTTCGTTCTCCGTTACCGAGGTCTGCATGACGCACTCTTTGGAGTGGGCATCCAGTGAGCCGCCACACTTACGGCACTTGTATTGTGTCGAGCCTTGTCCCAGCGTCGCCCCGTCTGAACAGGTTACACTGATGGTCACGCTTTCACATCCCTGCAATTTTGCGGCGTCCGTCGCCTGATAATAGGTCCGTGCATCGGATGCTATGTAATAGACATAGCCTTCCTCGTTGTCATTGAACTCCGAGAGGCGGGCATTGAGCTGCGCTTTGAACGTGTTCAGATCCATCGAATAGGAATCGAAGACATCCTCATAGACTACCTCCGTCCGGTTCCAGCTCTGTGTCACATGTATCTCATAGGCGTATGCCTTCTTGGTCTGCTTGTTGCCTTTGCTGATGATGTAGGCCTGTTGTCGGGTATTGATAGTATAGGTGTAACCGTCGTTGCTGTTGTTGAGCTGTTGTACTCGGCTTCTTGACCATCCGGCATACTGTTCTGAGTTGGCAAGGGCCTGCTCCCGTTGCGAAGCGTTCGGGTAAAATCCCGGATCGCTCGTATTAAAGCGTGTCCATGCGCCCCCGTTCAATATGCTGTTGTCGTCTGTCGGTGGGTAGTAGTCGCATAGAGAAATGCTTCCTTGCTCACGCCGTGCGATATACCACCGTTGCGTGTAATAGTTCCCGACTGCATTGTCCATGTAGTCGGTCATCCACGATGTGAGGTCGTAGTTGCTGAAATTGAACAATGCGGCCACGCTGTCCTGGCCGCCCACCATGTCGATTAGCAGACTACCGATGTCATGTTCCGCCTGCTCGAAGAGAGTACCGTAGTGTTCATACAGGTTGCCGATTTCATTGGCTTTGCCGCCCAACAGGTCATGGAACGCACTGCTTTGCAGTAGAGCGTCACCGAGGTTCTCCATACCAGATGTTGCCAGCCCTACGCCCATGTTATAAAGGTTGTCGATATCGCCTTTCAAGTTCTCGATGGTGAAATTGCCCGGCACTTTGGCCAAGTTGTCCAACATCCGTTGCCAATCGGTACCGCCCAGTTCTGCGAGGTTCAGCAAACTGGCGATGTCGCGGTCAATTTCCAGAAAAGCGATGTCCGAGAACGTCAGTGTGCTGTTGGTCACAACGCTTTCGAACTGCATACACAGGCTCTTCGTATCATCGCAGACTTTCATCAGGTAACTGCCCCAGTGGATGGCTGTTTGTGGTGAGCGTAGCATCAGTTTCGCTACCACCCATATTTTCGGCATGATTTTCTCCGCCACCATATGGTAAATTCGACGATAGTAGTAATTTTCCGTGCTGCTGCACCAGATGCCAAGGTCGGACAGAGCCTTGTGTTCCAAAAATTTGGAAGAAAATATCCCTGCTGCTGCCACCTCTGCCGCCGTATAGTGTTTCAGAATATCATCCACCTGCTCGCGGTAGTAGCTTTCAGCCACTACCTCCGTGCCGAATGCGGCGGCCATGGCCGCCACGGTACGTGCGTCATAGTTCACGCTGTAATATTGTGCGTGAACGTGCTGTGTCAGGGCAGGCAATAGGATAACCCAAAAGATAAACAGCCGTTTCATCGTTTCAGACCTCTTTTATGTATTCCGGTTCCTTGTGATTGAAATACCACCGCTCAGATTCGATACAATTCTCCGTGACAAGTCGGCAGAACATATCATGTATGATGGTAGTATCCTTGATGGCCCTTTTGATCCGGGCTTCTTGGGAGCCGAACCATCTCAAGAAGAAAGGCTGGTTTAGATAAGTTTCGCGCACGGTCTGATAGCGTAGCCATCCTAAGTCACTCAGTCTTTTTTCACTCATCGGACTGCTGTTCAGTTCCCGGAATAGTTCTTCACGAAATCCGTTTTCATCGAAGGCAGGTTTGCTGCTACACAGCCTGTCGCACATATCGTAAAACTCCTTTTCTTTGGGGTTTTCTTCATAATATCGGTTCAAGTACGTTTCCAGTTCTACATCGGACATACCCAACCGAAGGGAATACTCCGCCAATAGCCGTTCGATGGCAGCTACCTTGTCCGGTGTCATGTCATCCATACGGAGCAGGTTCTCCTTGGATAGCATACAAAACTCCCGGAGGGACAAAACAGTGAGTTCCGGATTATTGACAGAAATTTGTTCGCGCGTCAAGCTGCTTTCAAACCCCATCATATTTATTCCGTAGTCCAGTGACAGGGTGATTAAAATCCTTTTCGTTTTCATTATGATGTTATTTTAGTGGTTAAGTTCAGTACACGTCCCGCTTCATTAACTTTCTGTGCAAACGGCAATGCCTTGCCGATACCGCTGGCATCCCAGTCACGGCAATATGCCTCGATAGCCTTTTGGTGGCTGCATTGTAGCTCGCGCTTGTAAAGTTTCAGAGCCTCTTTCTCTGCCCGTTCAGTCGTGTAGGTCATGTAGCACTCGTGCGGTTCCTCCACGCCATAAACACCGCTGGTCGTGCCCCGGCGGATAAATACCTCGCGGAAGAAGCTGCGTCCTTCCTTGTTTTCGAGGCGGTTGATGGTGAAAATTTTCTTACAGTCCACGTCCGTTAGGCCAAGAATCGCCTTGATGGTATCGAAACGTTCCTTGAATTTGCTTTGGTCAAGCAGCATCACCACATCCGAGTTGTTGATGATGGCCTCTTTCACGATTTCGCTGCCGATGATGTCCTGTATCTCCTGTGTCACCACACCTACACTGGCCCAGAATTTACGTGCCGTTTTGTACATAAATTTGATGTATTCCGCCATCAGCGGGCTGGCGATGGCTTTCCACGCTTCCTCGATGACAAGGACTTTGCGGTTCTTTTTGATGCGCATTTTCTGTAAGAAAACATCCATGATAATCAGCGTGACCAAAGGAAAAAGCAGCGG
>NZ_JBCNZM010000208.1:0-6788 GCF_040227615.1 Bacteroides sp. RTP31139st1_H2_RTP31139_211217
GCTCATCCGTCATGTTGGTAGTCGCCTTCCGCGTTCCATTCATCGGGTTGGCACGCATGAATGTATCTCCATGGCTGTTTTGCGTAAACAAAGAAGCGGTGCCCACAGCATGCCATCCTTTCAAAACTTCCCAATCAAGAGAGCCGACTAACCCCAAACGGTTGGTACGCTGATTGTTATCATTAAAATACGAGTAGAAGCTCGGATTCGGAGACGAAGAGTTTGGACCTGGCGTCGGGGTTCCGTACCATTCATTGTCAGACACCCAATATTTACGTTGAACAGCCGGGGTCATCAGTCCACGGGAAATCACCTGATACTGACTGGCATACTCTTCGCTATTCGTCTGGCTGTAATCTATGTTGCTACTGAAAGTCAGGTTCTCTCTGATTTTGGCAGTTACATTAGTACGGGCATTGAAACGGTCGAATGCCGTGCCTACACCTACACCGGAATCTTTCATATAGCCAATACTGCCCACATAGCTCAATTTCTCCGTACCTCCTTCTATCCCCACATAATAATTTTGCCAAAGAGCATTCTTGAAACAAGTACTGGCCCAATCATTATCTTCAAAAATCAAAGTCTTACTGGGATCCAACGGATCAGCCACAGACTTCCATCCTGCCGGAATGCTCTCTCCATCCCTCAGGTAACGGGTAGAAAACTTGGAAGCATCCGTATTGCCGGAACTATAAGCATATCCGTCAAGGTATAACTTTTCCGGACTGGGTCCGGAAGCCCAACGATCGCGCATGATAGTAACAGCTTGGGTAGCATCCAGATACTCAATCATCCGCTCCACATTCTCGTTTGCAAAGGAAGCCTCAAACGTCACTCGAGGAGCACCGCTTTTTCCTTTTCTTGTCGTAATCAGGACAACTCCATTCGATGCACGCGAACCATAAATAGCAGAAGAAGCGGCATCCTTCAAGACTTCGATAGATTCGATGTCATTGGGATTGATACCCGCTGTACTGCGCTCTACGCCATCAACTAATATAAGAGGAGAATTACTCTGACTGATAGATGAACCACCACGAATCAAGAACGTAGCCTCTGCACCCGGAGTATTGTTCTCATTGTACACACGTACACCCGCAATTTTACCCTTCAGCCCTTCTCCCACAGTATTGATAGGAGTTGCCTTCAATGTTTCTCCATCCACCTTGCTGATGGCAGATGTTACGGTACGCTTGGATTGGGTACCATAACCTACAACCACCACTTCATCCAGCCCCATGGTGGTCGGTTCCATCCGGATGTTAAGAATCTTTTGATTAGTAATCAGGATTTGCTGTTCATCATAGCCCACATAGGAAAATACAAGAGTTTCCCCCTTGCTTACTTTCAGCTGGAAAGCGCCATTCATATCCGTAATAACTCCTCGAGTCGTACCCTTCACAGCGATGGAAACTCCTGGAAGAGTTTCACCAGTATTGTCCACTACTACACCTGATAGGTTAAATTCTTGTGCCCAAAGCAAAAATGGGCAAAATAGTAGAAAAGTTATGAGGTGAAAATGAAATATTTTTCTCATCTTTGTTACGATTTTAATAATAAATTGTTTCAGTAATTTATTTAAGGGGAAACGGGAAGTGCCAATACTCGTTTCCCCTCCCTTTTCGGGGGTCAAACTTAAGTTGGCCAATGAGTTTTTTCATTGGATGTATTGTTGCAATATCTCCATAGGCAATCGTTTTTAGTTAATTAATGTATTTGAAGAATTCCGTATTTTTCAATTCGTTTCTTGTCTCCTCCAGCTCTTCTTCAGAACAAGGAGCTATCGGCAATCGACATGGTCCACAGTCTATTCCTGCCAGTTTCATGAATATCTTACCAGCTCTGACTCCTCCTCCATGCTTTATCAGCACATCAATGATTTCAACAGATTTCCATTGCATTTCACGGGCTGTTTCAAGGTCTCCCTTTTCCATGGCTTCCATCACAGCTTTGTATATACCCGGAACATAGTTGTAGGTACTGCCTACGGCAGCCTTAGCTCCAACCGACAATCCGGTAATCAGTATCTCATCAAAACCGTGCAAGACTTCGAACGCCCCACCGTCCGCATGAATGCACTGCTGCATCTCCATCAGGTTGTTATGAGTAAACTTGACTCCCACCAGATTGGGAATTTGCTTCTTGCCCTCTATAAGGAACTTGTGTACCGGCAAGGAAACCCCGGTTATGGACGGCATGTTATAGTAATAAAACGGCAAGCGGGAAGCCGATGCAGCTATCGGCTTGAAAAAACCTATCAGCTCATCTACAGAACCGGGCTTGAAAAAGCAGGGCGCCATGGCTGCTATCATATCAGCTCCAATAGCTTGCGCATGGGCTGCCAGCTCGGCACACTGAACCTGCGACATGCCACCTACATGCACTATCACTTTCAGTTTTCCCTTGGCTGCCTCCATCCATTTTTCCGCAACAGCCTTTCGTTCTTCTGTTGTCAGAGAAACGGATTCTCCCGTCGTGCCACAAATAAACACTCCCGTCACACATTTCTTTTGCATCAGAAACTCTGCATACGGCCCGATCACCTGCAAATTTAAGGAACCATCTTCGTGCATTGGCGTAAATGGTGCAGCGATTAATCCTGTTAAAAGTCGTTTGTTCATAAATAAAATTATATTATAATTAATGATAGGTTCAAACCTATTTTTTCTTAAAGAACAAGCTTGCCAGATAACCTATGACAAAACATGAGATAAAGCCGGATGCCGTGTACAAAAGCAAATGGAACGTCTGGAATCTGGCAACAAACAATTGTACGATGATACTTGCGACTATACCAATGATTGCTCCTCCGGAATTGGCGCGTTTGGTAAGCATGCCCAACATGAACAGTCCTCCCATACTGCCCAATATGAGCCCGAGTATCTTGTTAAATTCGTCCCACAATGAAGCGATATTCCATGTTGCCATAAGAAAAGCAAAAGATAGACTAATGATTCCTATCACACAAGTTGCCATACGTGCCGCATGCAATTCATTGCCACCCTCTCCCTTATGAAAGAAACGTGAATAAATGTCTACTATATAAGCTGTGGCTGCCGAATTCATACTGCCGCTCAAAGTGGACATTGCCGCAGCGAAGATGCCCGAAATCAACAACCCTACAATACCGACCGGTAATTGGGTAAAAATATACCACGGAAAAATAGCATCGCCGTTAGGAATACTGATACTCAGATTCTCAGGATACACCTTGTAATAGGCATAAAGCGCAGTGCCTATAAAGAAGAAAATCAGTGTGGCGGGAACAGTCAGTATCGCATTGGTCCATACACTCTTCCGTGCCTCTTTCATCGAAGAGGTAGTGAGATAGCGCTGCACCATACTTTGGTCCGTCCCATAGGTGGTAAGATGGGTAAAACATGCGGCAATAATGACAGTCCACATCGTAGCATCCTTCAAGTCAAAGTTCGTCGCTCCCAAATCGAACTTACCGTTTGCCACGGCAATATCAATCGTTTCACCCAATCCACCGGGAAGAGAACACGAGATGTATATCACTGCAAATATCGCTCCTCCCAACAGTACAATTACTTGAATGGCATCTGTCCATACAACCGCCTCTATTCCCCCTATCATTGTATATAGAATACTACAAACTCCCATAATACCGATACATAGGAATATATCCAATCCAGTCACCACATTCAAAGCAATGGAGGGCAGAAAAAGCACAACGCCCATACGCCCTACCTGGAAAATAATAAAGGCCAGACTGCAAATAACCCGGATAAAGACATTGAAACGTATCTCCAGATATTCATAGGCAGTCGTTATATTCAATCTCCGGAAAAAAGGAATAAAGACATAAACAATGACGGGGGCAACAAACACAATACCGGTATTGAACAACACATAACTCCAGTTAGTGGCATATGCCTTGGAGGGTATAGCCATGAAGGTGATGGCACTCAACGCGGTTCCGAAAAGACTCAGCCCGGCAGCCCACCACGGAATACGTCCTCCACCCTTGAAATAGTCATTCGTACTTTTCTGGCGCCGTGAAAAGTAAATTCCAATTCCGGCCAATACGGCAAAATAACCGATAATCACAAGGATATTGACAAGTCCCAACCCCTTTTCCAAAGGAACAATATCCCCTTGAAGGCTGTACAGTCTATTCGTTCCGGAACTGGCATTGCTACCGAGTATAACGAAGGAACGGTTTCTTTGCAAGACTTGCATGGTGTCATAGGTACCTGGAATACATTCAGACTTGACAAGAGTCTGCGTAATTGTATGGTATTTCCATAAAGCATTCTCTTTTTTAAGATGCTGTGTATCTTCCGGCTCTTTCTGAAAAAGAAGTATATGGTTGGCTCCGCTGGCGACAGCAGCACATATTCCTTTCGGAAAATCCGAACCTAATGAACTCCATTTACCCAATTGGGGGTTATAGACATATCCATCAGTCAAGCAAGAAGACAACCCTTCTTCCGTTTCCGTCTGTCCACCCAATAAATACAGACAAGGGGAAACGCCGTTGTTCTGTACCACGAGAATTGCATCTTCCCGGACGCATCCCGGATAGCCCGGTAGTTCTTTCCATCCTCTGGACTTGTTCGACAAGTCCAGCACAAAAAAAGAATCCGATAACCTAGACGGACTTACCGACTTCCTGCCTCCAAACAAATATACCTTATTGTCCAGTAGTGCTCCTGCCGCGTTAGACAACGGAAAAGGAAGTGGCGGCCAATCTTCCGAAACATTCAGTTTGCCCTGCTGCATTGTGACAAGAAATACATCTTCGTAGCATTGGGAAGAATCACGCCCTCCAATACACAAGATACCGTCAGAGAGTGTTATGGAAGCGCCATAAGCCAACGGCTTGGACAACACATCTTCATACAAAGCGAATCCGGCATTTTCAGAAAGGCATACCGCATTTCTTCCCCATCGGCTATAATCGTCGGAAGTGCCGCCTGCCAAGACAATTTGTCCGCCAAGTACTCCGGAAAAGAGTCCCAAAGTGTTGTGTTCCTCATTAAAAACACTCTCGTTGCCCCACTTTATCTGCTCAGAATGAGAAGCATCTGCAGCTCTTAGGCTTTGCCCCCAAAACAAACAAAGGCATACCAATGCAACACAATTATTTACAATCCGTGTCATTTGTCATATTTTTATTGTGATTGACCCTTATTCTGTTCTCCTAACACTGCCCTATCATAAATCAGCTTCTTATAGACATAAAAGTGTTGCTCGATAGCATTTCTGTAGCCCATTTCATCCTTATTCTTGATAAAGTTCAATAAATCGGTGTGAGTTACAATCTTTCCCTTTTTCTCCAGTTCTATATTTATAGCTTCCACCCGTTCCCTCAAATTGGTTTTTACAAAGTTCATAACCGGATGAATGATGCTTTGGAACTGTACAATCGTCTTATTCCCCGTTATTTCGTATAGTTTTGAATGGAAAGTATATTCGCTGAGATTGGCATATTCGTTGTTCCCCAATGCAACGCCTGCATTAACAATCTCTTCCAGTTCCATAATATCCTGCTCTTTAATATTATGAAATATGTCACTACTGATTCCTATCTCCAAGGCAACCCTAAATCCCAAAAGATCGAGAAGTGATTCCTGGCTCATAATACGGGGATCAACCACTCTCTTCATTCCCCCTAAGATGAAAGGCTCAGTTAATATCATTCCACGACGTGTACGGCTTTCAATCATTCCCATCATTTTCAGACGGCTAAGAGCTTCCCGAAGAACACTACGAGCTACCCCCAACGCTGACGACAACTCAATTTCGTTAGGGATAGAATCACCCACTTTCAAGTCCTGACTTCTGAAATAATTCAATAACTTGTCTTCCACTTGGTCTACCAAAGTAATCGACTGCCCATCAATTTTTAAGTTTTCCATATATTAAATCGTGTTATTATTAGTCCTATTAGTATTATTTGTCAGACAAATAAATGGATATTTTTTAATAAAAGCAACATATAAAGAATATATTATTACTTCTTTTATATTTATTAACTTTTAAAGTGTTGCATTTTTGTAAATTTACTATTCACGATGTAATGTATATTTCGGCTATATTACATATGCGAACAAACAATAAGAAAAACAGAAAAAGGGGAAAAACAATATAAGTGCAGCTTAAAAAATAGTTTAGAAGAATTATTAATACCTGAGAATGAATGTTCTTAAAAAAGAAAAAGACTGAATAACTAAGTATTCAGCCTTTTATAAAGAGCGGCAAGCGAGACTCGAACTCGTGACCCTCAGCTTGGGAAGCTGATGCTCTACCAACTGAGCTACTGCCGCATAAACATTTCCAAGGTCATGCCTTAAAAACGGTGGCAAAGTTAATAAATTACTTCCTAAAAAAACAAACGTTTCGTCAAATATTTCTTATTTTTGCTCGGGAAAACAAATATATTCTTTCAAAATACAGACTAAATACCAATGAAACGAATCATACTCATCACCGGAGGAGCACGTTCCGGCAAAAGCACCTATGCGGAAAAGCTGGCACTCGAGCTCTCTCCCACTCCCGTTTATCTTGCCACGGCACGCATCTGGGACGAAGAATTCAGCCAGAGGGTAATCCAGCATCAGGAACGCCGGGGACCGGAATGGACAAACATCGAAGAGGAGAAAGAACTCAGCCGCCACCGGCTGGAGGGGCGGGTCGTCCTGATAGACTGCATCACCCTGTGGTGTACCAATTTCTTCTTCGACCTCGAGTCTGATACCGACCGGGCACTTGCCGCTGCCAAGGCGGAATTCAACCGCTTCACGGCACAAGACGCAACC
>NZ_JBCNZM010000209.1:0-6779 GCF_040227615.1 Bacteroides sp. RTP31139st1_H2_RTP31139_211217
GTCATTCCGGCCCGTTGGGAACCGGCAAGGGTATCTATATAAAACGACCGAAACAGATACTTTTCGAAGGAAAAGTATCTGTTTCGGCATAAAAACGTAGTGTTAACATAGGAAATAGGGGAATTATCCCCTAGTTCTTCTCTTGATTGCTGTTATGGAAACCGTTTTATTTGAGGAACGGGTTGCCGCATTTGTCTTTGCTCACTACCCAGCGGAAAGCATTAACCAATAGCAGGTTCTGTGTACCGTCGATAAACTCTTCGTCACCATGCCCCATATTCAGGTAAATCATTCTGTAATTCTTGTTGGACCATACGATGGGGAAGTCGCCAAAATTCACTACATCCTTGATACCCAGTGGATAGTTCTTGGGAGATAGGGACAAGAGTACCTCTACGTCCTTGTTCTGGCGGGGGCTGGGAGTCCATTGGTACCATTCGCTGGCGGGAGCCACGAATGATGCAGGCAGATTCTTGGTAACGGGATGTTCTTCGTTGTCGACTTCGACCAATACCGGCTGGGGAGGCCAGTTGTTGCAATAGAACACCCCACCACCAAGAAACTTAACGAACCAGGGCCAATGCGTGTTTTTGTCGTTGTAGGCTGCTGCGTGGAAACCTACCCAACCGCCTCCGTTTTCCATGTATTGCTCAAAAGCATCGCGTTCGGCCTTGGTGTTGGGGGATGTGTTAAGCATGATAATGACATTGTATTCTTTCAGTTTCTCGTATGGGTATTTTGAAAAATCGGTAGTAATATCCAGAACAAAGCCGTCACCGTAATTGAGCTTCTTGAAGAAAGTGGTTGCTTGTTCTGCAAATTGTACGTGTGCTTCTTCCGCATGTTGCGTGTAATAAATCAAAGCCTTGAAGCGAGGAGCTTTGGCATAGTTTGCCGGATAACCTTCGGGGACTTGTGCGTACGTCAGCAGGGTGCAAGCCGTAAACAATAAAATAAACAGATGTTTCATAATTTGTAATTTATAATTTATAAGTTATTAATTCTCCATTATCTAATATTCCGCAATCAGAGACAGCCATTTGCCTGCCGAGGTAATCCATACCTCTTTATAACAGGCATTGTTGGTTTGCGGCCAATAGGGGACATCGTCGTTACCCAGGGTACGGATACCAACGGGCATCTCTCCTGTCATTTCTCCCGAAGAGAAGGTATTCAGTTGCGGATAGTTGTGTCCTTCTCCATAAATCAAGGATTGTCCGAAAGGATTCTTGCCTACGGTCCAGTACAACTGTTCCAGACCGATGTTGAGCAGTTCCTTGTCCTTCAGGAAGTTTCCGCAGATGGCGGCGGACTTTCCGTTGGAAAGATGGATGGCGGTATTGCCGTTGAAAATGTTGAACCACACGGGGAAACGTTTCATGTAGTGCTCTTTGTCCAGTTGTACTCCTCGTTTAATCTGTTCCGTGTACAGTTCCTTGGCATTGGCAGGGGGAAACAGATGGAGGGCGTAGAAGTTGGTGGTATCCTTATATTCCTCTGCATGGTAAACACCGCTTGGAATCATACCGTAGGGATGGGTATACTTCATCATTCCTTTCAGATACTCTCCATATAGTTGTATGGAATTCACCCATTTAGGATAATCGGGGTGCTCCTTCTGGGTTTCGCAAAGCATCACCATGGCCTGCATATAGACCTGCTCGCGCGACTGGTGTATGTAATGTACGATGGATTTGCGGGATTTGTCCCGGTAGAAGAATCCGCGTGTCCCGTCTTTGTCTTTCAGCGGTTCCGTGCGCTGGCAGTCGAGGGTGTAGCGGATGTATTCGGCGGCGATGTCCGCATAAGAAGGTTTTCCGGTCAGCTTGTATAATTGGCTTGCCGACCAGGAGATGGTAGCCATATACTGACTTTTCGAAGTGTTGTAACTGTGTTCGTAAGGCTGGACGAACTGGTCGAAGCTATCTTTTTTGAACTTCTCCATAGCAAAAGCGAAATCTTCTTCGGCCACGCGCAATAGGTATTCCTGCAGCATCGGGTCGTTGTCCAGCGTCATGGAGGCGTAAGCTTCGTATCCGGCATAGAGAAAGTTGTCAAATGCCATGTTCTGTACACGTACGGAAGATATGTCGTCCAATGTATTGAACACACCGTCTTGCCAGATAAGCAATCCCATGCTGCTGGCGCGGTAACCATCGCCGTAGCGGTTCTTTAGGATGAACTCTACTCCCCATTCCGCCTCTTCACGCAGGCGGGCGGCGAGGGCTGGGTTGATATTTCTTTGTTTATTATAGGCTTCGAGCAGAGCAAAGGTCACGTCTCCCGTCTGCAAGGTTTGCTGGGACAAGTCTCCTGCATCGTGCCATCCGCCGGAGTAGGAGATGCTGCGTCCGTCATGTCGGGACATGAGGTCTACGTGGCAGGTGGAATGCTTGCCGGGAACCGGATGTCCACAGCGCTGGCAGAAGATGAAGTTCAGCACTTTCCATTGTGAATCTTCCCAAAGTCTTTCTCCAATCCGGAAGGTGGGAGTTAGCGATGTTCCGACCTTCAGCTGATACTCTCCGGGATTATTGAAGGAGGTGAAATCAATAAGGCCAAATTCTCCGAGAGTGGTTTTCTCTTTTCGGATGTCTCCTTCGTAAGCTATTTCTCCGGTTGGGGTAAGCAGTTGGAAGCGCTTTCCGGCGTCTATGGTGAGGTTTGTGTTGATGAGGGCGGTTTTGGGGTGGTTGACGGCATAGCCGGTTGTCGAGTAGGAGATTTTTCCATCGGCAGGTATCCATCCGCTGACTTTCTCAGGGGCTTTCACCGTTTGCAGTTGTAGATTGTCCAGGTAGTAGATAGCTGAATCTCCTGTAGTCCGGTCTTTGCCTTTGAGGGCTGTGCTGAAGGTGATGGACATCACCTTGTCGCGCTGATACTCGTCTATTTCGAGGAAGCATTGGTTCCACTCCTTATTAATAAGGTTAATGAGGTGTGAACCCGAAGGCTGATTATATCCTTTCTTGGCAGGAGTATCTGCATTGCGAAACGTGAGGTTCATGTTGACGATGCGCGCGCCGTCGCAATCGGGATAGATGGAGAATACGATGCGGTTGTACTTCTCCAGATTGGCGCCGTCTAGATGATAGGTAACACTGCTGTTTCCGTAGGTGGCATAGTCTGGGTCGGAAGGAGAGCCGGTCGCCCTTTTCCCGGTGAATGTGGGGAATTGCAGTTTGATGCTGCCTTTGCCGGAAACGGTCTTTTCCGTACTGAAGGACATGCTTCCTGCGCCGGAATGACTCCATCCCTCTGTACCTGCCGAGCGGGTGAGAGGAGCGCTTTGCAAGACCTCCTTTTTCCATCCGTTGGTTTCGAAAGAGTTTTCAATATCCAGGGGGAGGGGTTGATGTATCAGTCCGCTTTCGTGGAGTTGTCGTTCCAGTTTGGGGTCTTGGGTCAGACGTGTCTGACCGTATGCGGCAATACTGCCGAGAGATAAAAGGTATAAAAATAATAATGTCTTTCTCATGTTGATGTCAACCTTTGGTTTCGGTTGCAATGTTAGCCATTATTAGGCAGAAGGAGGTTTGAAAACTGCCATAAAAGCTTTAAAAGCTATCCGAAGTAGAGGAAATATGAATTTCGGTAGATGTATAATCCCTATGATGTACGACTTATAATGCCAAAGAAAATACTAAAATCGTATTTTCATAACAGAAGAAAATTGTAACTTTGCGAAGTTATGTCACAATGTTAACCTATGATGCGTATCTTGATTTTAATAATAATGCTGTTGCCATGTTCGCTTGGTATGTATGCATCTGCAATAGATAGCCTTTTGTCTGTTCTGGATAAGACTATCGTGATGCGTAGACAATACGAGGAAGAAAAAGAACGGTATATTTCTTTGATAAAGGATGAGTTGAAGCAAGGGAGGCTTACTGACATGGAGCGTTATCTGATACAAAATCGTCTTTTTGCCGAATATAATTCTTATATTAGTGATTCTGCATTACATTATATAAATGAAAATATTCTTATTGCCACACGGCTAAATAATAGGCAATGGATAAATAGTTCTATATTAAATAAAGTACATATTCTAAATACTTCGGGCCTTTTTGTTGAAGCAATGGAATTGCTGAAATCGCTTCCTCGTAACACGTTGGAGGGTGAAAATATAGTGGACTATTATGTATGTTTTGAAAACCTATATCTCTATCAGGCAGAGTACGCCACTGATCGGAACTACGTGAACAATTATCTTCGGATAGCAAATTTGTATAGGGATTCTATAATCAGCCTAGTACCGGAAGATACTTATAGATATGTAGTCGTGCATGCACCTCAGCTCATTGACCAGGGAAAAAGTCAGGAGGCTATATGTTTATTGAAGAATTTTTTACCTCGGTTGAAATCCAATACGCGTGAGTATGCAGTAGCTACTTCAATTCTGGCTTTTGCTTATCATGTCGTGGGCAACAAGATATAAAATTATATAACAAACTGATTTACTATATTTTATGGCGTGAATAAAAGAGTAGTTTTGTAATTTAGTACCATTTTAGCATCACTATTTAGCCATCGTAAATAGAATCAAGGGATGGCGCAAATGGCATAGGACAATTAACTTCTTTGGCTGCATAATCCACATTCGTTTACCGTCCTCAAATCAGTCAACACCTTCCGGAGATAATCAGACGGTTAATTTATAGCCACAACAAATAGATATTCGCTGATTTTATATTTGTATTGCGTAGTTTTTCTACAATAATCGTATTTATAATTTGTTGTATGAGATTTTATTTGTATCTTTGCACCATACAATAGATAAAATCAACGATTATGATAGCAGAGTTCAGCATTGAGAATTTTTTCTCCATTAAGTCGGTTCAGAAAATCAGTTTTGAACCATCGGCAGATACTTATATGTCTGATGAGTACTCGTATGAAGTTAAGGACGGTGTAAGATTGCTGAAAGTGGGCATCATCTATGGTGCCAACGCTTCCGGTAAAACGAATATATTAAATGCCATTGAATTTTTCAAGATGCTGGTTTTGAGAATGCCTAAAGACAGGACTGAGAAAACCGGGGTTGTCCCTTTCATGTTAGATGACACTTCAAGAAACGAAAAGACAAAGATGTCAATGGTGTTCTATATCAATCAGTCGAAGTACATTCTTAGTTTTGAATTGGATGCAAAGCATATCTATTCCGAGACATTGATTGTTTATGATTCCATTCGCCCGACCAAGCTGTACAACCGAAGTTATGATGCCGCAACAGATTCCACGACCATTGACTTTGGCGTAAACCTGAAAATGACAAAGAAAAGCCAGGATGTGATTTCCGGCAACACTATCAATAATTGCAGTGTGCTTGCCGCATTTGGCAAAAGCAACGTGGAACGGACAAGGCTGAATGATGTGTACGATTATTTTGCCAAGCAGGTAAAAGATGTATTGGCTCCCGGTATGTTGCTTTCGGGATATGTCAAATCACGATTGGATAAAGACGAGGCAGGAGATTTGAAGAAATTCATTTTAAATTTCCTGAAAGCGTCCGATTTCAATATAGAAGATGTGGTATTACATGAAGAGGAAGAGCTGATTACACCTGAATTGGAACAACTGATTCAGAATGCCCCTATTGATAAAGATGCAAAGGCTGAAATGCTTAGAAAGGGGAAAATTACAAATACGGAACTGACCTTCAAGCATAAGGCAGGCGATAAAGTATATGATTTGTCGGAAGAATACGAGTCCAATGGCACCATGAGGTTCTTGGGAATGGCGGTGATACTGAATTTCTTGTTAAAGACCAATCGGTTTGTGCCCATTGATGAAGTGGAGACAAGTATTCATTATGAACTGTTGGCTTATTTCCTGAAAGTCTTTCTGGCAAACAGTAACGGAACATCCCAAATGCTTCTGACCACACACGACATCAATCTTCTCAACGAGGATTTCATTCGCCGTGATACGATATGGTTCACCGACAAAGACGAACTTGGCGAAACTAAAATAGTACGCCTATCTTCTTTGGGACTGCATAAGAATCTTTCCCCATACAATGCTTACAAGCAGGGAAAATTGGTAAAGTTGCCGTTCTTGGGTAGTCAGTATATCAACCTGAATGACTAATGATATGGGACGGACAGTAACAAAAAGTATCGCCATCATAGGCGAAGGAGAAACGGAATGGTTCTATTTCGATTCTCTGAGAATTGCGTGTCGCTATCCTTTCAAGGTCGCTCCGGATTTTCCGCAGCATAGCGACATCAATCATATACTGAAACTGGTAGAATCTTATTTGAACAAGCAATATGATTATATTGTATGCCTGTTTGATATGGACAGGCTGTATCAATATCCTTCCGAAATGCAGTTGTATCAGCGGGCAAAGAAAGAGTATAGCAAGAAGAAATATGCCGGAAAGGTGATGTTTATAGAAACGAATCCTTGCACGGAATTTTGGTTCTTGCTCCATTTCTTGCCTAATGTGGCCTGTCGGCGATATGAAAGTTACGACCAACTGCTTCCCGAATTGCAGAAATACATGCCGGGATATGAAAAGACAAAACGATATTTCATACGCATCAACCTCTATAAATACCTGACAGAGAATGGTAATTTGGAACGGACGATGTTAAACTCAGAAAAGTTGTGCCAACTCTGCAAGGAATCGCCGGAGGATTTGAAGGCGTATTCGGAGGTACATAAGGTTATAAATCTGTTGAATAACGTGTAAAAGGTAAGCATTCGGCAAACTACAGGTATTAAACTTTTATATACAACAATAGCGACTGTCACTATGAACCTAATAGTAT
>NZ_JBCNZM010000210.1:0-6696 GCF_040227615.1 Bacteroides sp. RTP31139st1_H2_RTP31139_211217
GTCTGGACTTCTGCGAGAACCGTTTCTTCGTGCGAGGTGAAGGCAACTTCCTCTACAACTATAACAACGGCCGCTTGGCGGTCGATCCGAAAACCGCCTGCCAGAACTTCATCAACGCCTTCGACAGCATCCCCCGCCTGATAGAGAAATACACGAGGGACAACGAAGCCATTGAGAAGGAACTCCCCGTCCTGGAACAGGTCGTCGGGGAAGTCTGGAAAAAGGAGGACGAACTGAAGCAGCTCAAGGCTGACCTTGCCGCTCTCGACCGCAAGATCCTGCTCTCCCTCAAATCAGTGGATGCGCAGGAAAAAAGCACCGACGGAGTGATCGAAGTCGTGCCCTCCCAACCGGTAACGCCCGACGGACAGGATAACGCCCCCGCCGCCGGCATACCCGTCGCCGATGCTCCGCCCGGCAGTTCCTCACCGGGCAGTGTTCCCACGCAGGACACGCCCCCTGCCGAGCCTTATGTCCACCGGATGCCCGACTTCCTCGCCGACAGGCAGCGCACTCCGCCCAAACTAAGCGGAATGCCCAAAAGCATCAGCATCAAAGAGGCAATGGGAGCGCTTGGCGGCAAGCTCGTCATCGGAGGCGTCCCCAAGTCCGGCAACAAGGACGATCCCGATCCTGACCGGCCCGAAAAGCCCAAACCCAAGCTGAAGTTATAGCTCCTGTAACCGAAGCCATAAAAACACCCCCACTCCGCCAGCTTCCTACAAAGCAGCGGAGTGGAGTGTTATAATAACAAAAAGAGAATATATACAAAACTCTTTGATACTATTTTATTTAAAATAAATTTGATGTGTGTTTCCTACCAAAATAAGTTTTTTACAAGCTCTTGTAATAGCAACATAAAAATTATTCTTATCTTCAAAATCTTGAAAATTAAGCACTATTACAGTGTCAAACTCTAATCCTTTGGTTAACAGTGTTGTGCCAATACATTTACCCTCAACTTTACGCCCAACTTGTCGCAATACCTCACGATTATATTTTATTGCTTCTGATATGGAAATATTGTCTATTTGAGCCTTTCTTAATGCTTTATACATATCACTTACTAATTCGCTTCGGCAACATTCATTTGTTGGTAAATGATGAAGATAGTATATCAAATTATAAATGTGTATTGGAATAAGATTGTTTTCCAAATTTTGCAAATATTTTTTTATACTATTAGAGATTACTTGATCTTCAATCCTTCTTTTAGACTTCAATTTGTCATAATTATTAAACCAATTATCTATAATTGTTTTCTTGAAAACAATCCTGCAAAATTTTAATATAAGTGGAATTATTGTCTGTTTCGTAGCATTATCAAAAGCCGAAGAATAAAAATAAAAATCTTTATCATCAATTGCTTCAATTAATCTAAGTCTTGGATAAGACTTAATTATTTTTATTCTAAAATTCTTCGATTCTGATTTGGGATGAATTATCAGCAAACTATTATTATTCGCAATCTCCGTCCATAATAGTTTGTTATAAAGTGAACCATGCTTATATATTGCTTCTGGTTCAGAATATAACACGTTTATATTTTTATAAATATCTATGTTTATATTTTCTTTATTTTCTATTTTTTGCCTAATTGCTTTTAAATCTTCTCCAAGTCCATCACTATTATGCTTTTTCCATCTCCATGGAATTTCAAGGATTTGCTTATTATCAATAAACCTCCCCATTTGTGCAATACTATTCATATCCACACATTTTCCATCAAATTTAAAGATACTTTGTAGAGGATCTCCTAATATGTGAGTAGGAATATACATTGAAAGTGCTTTTATTAGTTGATGTTGCAAAATGGAACAATCTTGATACTCATCAATAATTATATGTGAATATTTTATTTTTAAAGCAGTATGAATTGGTTTTGCTTTTAACAGTTTAATAGTAGATTCAATAGCAAAACGATAATACTCATTAGGAGCTTCTTCTATATTAGGAAAATCTTCTTTTTTTAGGTGATAGGATTGAGCCATGTGTAAAGAAAAACCACAAATTGTAGCTAATTCGTATTTGTTATTTCTTGTTTTAATAGACTGTAATTTTTCTTTAAGTGAAGCTATCCCTGCATGGGTATGGGTTAATATCAAACATATCTTAGAGCTTAAATCTAAGTTTACACATTCTGCAATAGTATGTGTTTTCCCATATCCAGCAGGAGCAATAATCATACTTTGATTTTTTTGATAAAAATAAACTTAAATTAACCATTGTCAATCCAAATCGATAAATTTGTTAATAATTGTCTTAAATAACACTTTTCATCCATATTGTTAATATTGCTAAAAATTTCAGAACCCAAGAACATACCAGATGTTACATCTTTATACCAACTTTTTTTCTTTGCTCTCTTTCCGAATAATTGTCGTAATTCTACTGTGTCTTTTTCTAACCAATCTTCTGTATAATCTTTCTGTTTATCTGGATAAACTTGTTCGTAAAGCCCTTTAATATTTGTTTCTTTCTTTTTAATATAGAAATTAAGACAGTTTTTTATTCCATTCCATGTAAGATTATCAAATATTTGTTCTTCTATAGCTTTTCCTTCTTCACAATCGAAAACGGCTACGCCCATATCTTTTAATGACTGCTTTTTAAGATTTGTATTGGCTTCATCAGAATCACACAAGAATGCTATTTTAAATCCCAATTTATTTAATGTTTCAGCATATTCTACACCACTATTACCCGTTCCATCCAATATTTTGATACCCAAATAACTCATACTCTCTTTACCATTTGTCATACGATTATCATTTAAAGCTCTACATAAACCTACTTCTGTAGCACCTTCTCCTATTATGATTTTTCTCGCAAATAAAGCTTCTGAATTATGACGTACACACTTTTGCATGGCAATAGTTTTTGGAATATCCAATAATCTATTTGCTTTGCGCCTCATAATGCATAAATCAGATACTCCCAATTCTGTTACAACATTAGACGAATGGGTTGTGAAAATAAATTGATAATTAGAATAGTTTTTTAGTGTTTTGACCAAATGCTGAACTCTATCAGGCTCTAAGCCTTGCTCTATCTCATCTATTAAAATAATCCCATTAGAAGATGTGTTAATCATTTGTATAGCAATAGACAAAAGCCTTTTAGTACCTTTTCCTTTTAAACGTAGAGGTATCGCATTCTCATGAAGGCAAACATTATTTTCCTTTAATGTGAAATCTCTTTGATCCAATAATACTTCTACATTTCCAATGTTAGCTCCTAATCTTACTGTATGTGCCCTTATTGTTTTTAGAGACTCATTAAATTTTGTTGCTACAGCTGTATCTATTTTAGATTTTTATCGGTTTGGCCTAACCGATTGAAGAATAAACTTTTAGCGAATTATTTGAGAAATAGAGGTAACGATTTAGCAACTGTGCGAATTTCAGCATTTTGCGTTGCTATGCTGTTAAATAACTCTTTCATTTGCAAAAATGATAGTTTCCCCCGAAAGTACAAACTATCGCAATTTTATAAAATCGGCTGGCAAAAAAAGAAAATCATTCGTCCTATTCACAAGTTGGCATATCAAGAACGTTGTCCGCTTTGTCATTCTGTTACCGGGATTTGTCCGCATGGGTGCGGATCTGCCCCGGTCAGTAAGGCACTCAATATCATTTTGTCGTGACAAGCAGGTACTTTTTAGAGTGTAATGCTCCGATATAGCTTTCTTTTTGCTTTTTATATGTACAAAGGTCAGAAGCCCCCAGCGAAAACCCCGCCGGAGGCTTTTATTTATTGTTTACATTCGGTTTCTTTTGTGATGTCTTCTGAACCGGATTTCCAATCAATAAATTTATAACTGACCACTAAGGAGTCTTTACCGAATTTTATGAATAAGTCTTTTCCCTTGTAGGGGTCAATGTCGAGGAATTGATACTCAACGTCTATTTCGTAACGGATGCCGGGCATCGAATCCTCTTCATTCACAAAATACGATTCTCCCAACAGATTCAGTATTTCCCTGTAAGTCATCCCTACCTTCAGACGGTTATTTACCAAATCGTCAATCATGAACTTTCTGGAATAATAATGGCCGTCCCATTCGTCCCAACTTTTCCGGTTGAATGGGATAGCACGACGATGTGTACACCCCATTTGCACGCAGACAAACAGGAATAACACAAATACAAAAACGGGAGTGCTTATATTTCCAGTTGGCATTATGCTCATGTTTTTCATACACTTGACAACTTGATTTATGTATAAATAAGTTTGCATTCAACGGGTAATTTCAATCTATGACTCCCATCGGAGTTTTTTTGTTTTCTTTATTATATTTCCTTGTTCATCATATTCTGAAATTTCAAGTGTTATGGTGCCATTATAGTCAGAATTATAAATGTGCTTAACTTTTTTGTTTCCTTCATAATAGATACTGTCGGTTGAGTAGCCTGTATTTCTTAAAGTATGATTGACGTTTACCCTCAGTCCGTTTTCTTCATACTCTGTTTCTTTATTGACTAAAGTCATACCATTGTCAAACTCTTCCTTAATTTTCTTTTTTCCGATCGTATATTCCTTCATCACTCTATCAAGTACACCGTTTAAGGTAATCCGAGAGATTAAGGTATCATTGACAGTTTGTTTCAATGAACATTCGATGTTTTGTTTGTAATCGGAAGAAGGGACAAGATTAACAGCTTCCTTATAATCCGTATCATTAAATTTATAGGTTTCTTCTCTTTCCCCGGTGTTCAAGTCATGACGGATTTTCTTGGTATTATTTCCATTATTGTCATAGTAGTAGTATTCCTCATATCTTGAGTCAGAAAAGGGGGCATCTCCTAATATTATAATACTTTTTTTTATACTTAGGTTTATTCTTATCATAATAGAGGGAAAAAGAATAACTAAATGTATCCTTATTATTTTCCAATACAAGTTCTTCTATGCTATTTTCAGTATATCTCATTGTTTTTAGCAATGATCCTGACAAGGGCTCCTCTACGGTATAGCAGTAAGAATCATTATCATAACCATATGTCTTTGTAAAATTATTTGTCGCTGCCAAGATCCCTTTATCTTTATTGTCTCCAAAATAGAGATAGTCATATTCACTACCCTGTGCAGTTAGAATCCTGTTGTTTTCATCGTAAACATTAACATATTCGATAATATTAACAGAATTATAGCCTTCCGGCTGTTTACTATTCTTGCAGCCCGATAAAAGTAATACACTACCTAAAAAAAATAAAATTATTCTATCCATTACTTCAAAAAACAATTCCCAATTTGTATGATTGTTTACATCTTCTTTATAATGATAATCCATTATCTTGAAATGTTTATCCCTTTCTTTATCCTGTATAATTACAAATATAGAAAAAGTGCGGTACACCACGAACGGCACACCGCACTTTTTTCGGTAAATCGGACGGGATTTAACATTTATAGCCCCCCCCCTGCCTTTCCTTCGTAGTTGCATGGGGTGGTGTATGCTCTGCCTTAGCTTGTCGAATTGCTCCTTGAACCACTCGGCAATGGGCTTTCGGTCGATGGCAAGAAGCAATTTAGTCCCGTCCGTCAGGGCTTTCAGCACTTGCCCTCACCTTTTCAGTCTTGAATTTCCGCTTGTGTTCCTCCGAATAGAGTTCCCCTGCGTATTCCAACGGTTTTCCCTTGACGAACGTTGCTGTCTGCCCATCGCTGAACCCGACAAGGCGGCAGAGGTTCTTGATACGGAGTATTTCACGAAAATAGGGAATTTCATAATATATATTCCCTATTTTTACAATCTGTTTTTAATTCATATATGCGCAATATATACAATATTCGCAAAATTTAGCGACATCCACAAGCTGTTTACAGGGAATTTGATCAATGGGCAAGGAAATTTACCTCAGTGTGGGGTCGTTCCCTGATTTTCTTATTTGGAAGTGGTTGCTCTCAACATGGCTTCCGGATCCATTGGTATTAACAGCGAATCCCTTTTATTTGTTAAGTTGAGAGAGTATCATTCAGAGATTCCTCATTTGATATCCCGTCGGCAATATAATGACAGATGAAAATTTACGGCATCTCTCTGTTCTACCATTCGTGAAAAGATGGCAGAATCCATTGTTCTTCCACGACGGTTATGCTCTTCGCTTCATCGTTGGCGCATTTTATCAAATCCGCAATTCTGTCTATCACTACCAGATGCCACCATATTGATAATGGTATTTGTCCAAACTCTGGATAATGGAAAGCAAGCACTCTTTCCGGCTCATTCCCGTAAGGTAATACGCCTTAAACCATTCCAGTATCGACTCACGTCTGCAACGACGCAGCAGGTTGATGATATTCTTATACAGCTGCACTTCGCTCTGCTCCATGTCATAGAACAGGACTGCCTTGTTCTTGCTGTTTTCGTGGAGCGTAACGCTCAGCGCATCCACATCCGTTCCGGAAGAACGGATAGCACCGACAATCAACGCCGCCACATAGTTACTTTTTCCCGTGCCTTCTCCGCCGGTGACACAAAGCAGATTGCCTTGAGTTCCGAGAGACATGCCCCCGCCGAGCCTTATGTTCACCGGATGCCCGATTTCCTTACCGACAGACAGCGCATCCCGCCCAAACTAAGCGAAATGCCCCAAAGCATCAGCATCAAAGAGGCAATGGATACACTCGACGGCAAACTCGTCATCGGAGGTGTCCCCAAGCCCGGCAACAAGGACGATCCCGATTCTGATC
>NZ_JBCNZM010000211.1:0-6618 GCF_040227615.1 Bacteroides sp. RTP31139st1_H2_RTP31139_211217
CATATCAAAGAGCCGTTTCGTTTCTTGAACTCAGCAGCCAGCTCCTGCACCAACGCATAGTTTGCCGCCTTACCTTCACGGTCCTTGCCTTCCACAGCTCCTTTTTCCAATCCGGCCAATAGGAACATGCCGCATGCAGCACCGCATGTCTGCCTCATACGACCTATGCCACCACCAAAAGAGGCGGACATCCGGAAAGCCTGCTCTTCTGTAAAGCCATACATATCTGCAAAAGCTCCCACCACCGACTGCGAGCAGTTATAGCCACTCTTGAAAAGCTCCACAGCTTTTTCGATTCTGCCTTTTGTTTCCATAATCATTCTGTAATTTCCAACAACATCGGGCAATGGTCCGAGTGGACAACGTCACCCAATATTCTCGCCTCCTTCAACATCGGACGCACCGGCTCACTCACCATGCAATAATCAATACGCCACCCTTTGTTCTTGGCACGTGAGTTAAAGCGATAGCTCCACCACGTGTATTCCTGCTTGTCGGGATGAAGCCAACGGAAGGAATCTATGAATCCCGCATTGAGAAAGCGCGTCATCCACTCCCGCTCTTCTGGCAAAAAGCCGCTGTTGGTGGCATTCCTGACAGGGTCATGAATATCTATTGCCTCATGGCAGATATTATAATCACCGCAAAGAATAAGGTTAGGACGCGTACGTTCCAACTCCAATACATACTCTTGGAATTTCTCCAACCAGACCATCTTGAAGGCCTGGCGTTCGTCGCCGCTGGTACCGGAAGGATGATAAACACTCACAACGGACACATCACCGAAGTCGGCACGGATAAAGCGCCCTTCGTTATCATATTCTTCAATGCCCATGCCGTACTCCACATGGTCCGGTTCTTGCTTGCTCAGAATAGCGACTCCACTATACCCCTTCTTCTGTGCAGAATATAGGTAATGCTTATACCCCAAAGCATCCAGCGCCTCCGCCGGATACTGTTCCGGTTGCAGCTTTGTTTCCTGCAAACAAAGCACATCCGGCTGCTCTTGTGCCAGCCACTCGGGAAAACCTTTTGTCACGGCAGCCCTCAGCCCATTTACGTTATATGTAATAATCTTCATACTACTTATTTGATTTCTTAAAAATGAATTATTCAAGATGTCAACTCGGATACCAGCAGCATGATATTCAGCACAGTGACCACCGCAGCAATGGCATAAAGTACAAATGTACTCCATTTGCTGTTTACATACTGCCCCATCACTTTGCGTGAAGAAGTCAGTCCCACTTGCAGGAAAATCGTAAACGGCAGCTGGATGCTCAGTATCATCTGTGAAATCAGCAGTCCTTTGAACGGGTCTCCGATAAAGAAAATCAGCAGCAGTGCAATACCCAATGACAGAATCACACCCACCTGCGAGTGACTGTCTTTGATATGATAGGATTCTCCGAAAATACCGGCAAAGATAGAACCTGCCGCCATACCGCTGGTTATCGTAGAAGATATACCCGCCATCAGTAATGCCAATGCAAAAACCACGGCAGCACTGTTCCCCAGCAACGGCTCCAGCAAGGATTTGGCCTGCTGCAACTCTTCCACCTGAATACCGCTTTTAAAGAAAGTTGCCGCAGCCAGCAGTATCATGGCACTGTTGATGGCCCATCCCACAATCATAGAGAACAGCGTGTCGAACAATTCATATTTCAACACCTTACGGATGGACGTATCATCTTTCTTATTATATTCATGGCTCTGTATCACTTCCGAGTGCAGAAACAGATTATGCGGCATCACCACCGCACCGAGCACACTCATGATAATCAGCATGCTCCCATGCGGGAACGAAGGTGTCACCCACCCTTGTGCGGCCAGCGGCCAATCTATCTTCACCAGAAACAGCTCATAGATAAAGGAGAGCCCAATGACCGAAACAAAAGCAATGATGGAACGTTCTATCTTCTTGTAGGAATTAGTGAAAAGCATGACGACTACAAATACGGTAGTCAAGACAGAACCCCATATGATGGGAATGTCAAACAGCATCTGCAAAGCGATGGCACCTCCCAATATCTCTGCCAGCGAAGTCGAGATGGAAGCCAATACCGCTGTGCCCAATATGGGACGCGACACCCAGGAAGGAGTATATTTGGTAGCGGCTTCGGACAAGCACAAGCCGGTTACAATGCCAAGATGCGCCACATTATGCTGCAATACAATCAGCATGATAGTGGATAAAGTCACGACCCACAGCAATGAATAGCCAAATTCAGACCCTGCCGCAAAATTAGATGCCCAGTTCCCCGGGTCAATAAAGCCCACAGTCACCAGCAGTCCGGGACCTATATATTTAAAAACGTCCAGACCGCCCAGATAGCGTTT
This sequence comes from Bacteroides sp. RTP31139st1_H2_RTP31139_211217, assembly GCF_040227615.1. Taxonomy (NCBI): domain Bacteria; kingdom Pseudomonadati; phylum Bacteroidota; class Bacteroidia; order Bacteroidales; family Bacteroidaceae; genus Bacteroides; species Bacteroides sp. RTP31139st1_H2_RTP31139_211217. Next base: position 2,341 of record NZ_JBCNZM010000211.1, read on the forward strand.
GTGGTCTCTCCGTTTCAAGTCTTTAAAAATATTCTTCATTGTGTCTGTTCAATTAAGAGCGTAAAAATACTCAAATAATAACAAATACCTCCATGTTAGGTTCAAAAAAAGCCCCTGGCATCTTTCAATGTCAGGGGCTCTCATCCATTCTTTCAGGCAGGAGGCTCAATACCCCATCTCGTGCAATGCCTTGCACAATTGGTCGGGGCAGGAAGTGGAACGTCTTCCGCAGCGAATTCCTTCCAAACGAGCAATCACCGCATCTACCGGCATGCCTTTCACCAAACGTGAAAGTCCTTGCAGGTTTCCATTACATCCACCCCAAAATGCCACTTCTTTCACAATACCATCTTCCACATCCAGTTCGATGTTACTGCTACACGTACCTTGCGTCTTGTATGTATATGTCATTATTCTCCGCCTTCTTCCGGTTTCATGTTAGTATAAACCGTCTGTACATCATCAAACTCTTCGAGACGCTCTATCATTTTGTCGATGGTTTCGCGTTGCTCGGGAGTCACATCCTTCATATCGTTCGGGATATAGGTAAACTCACCGCCGACATCTTCAAAACCGCACTCTTCCAAATGTTTCTGGATAGCTGCATAGCTTTTCGGGTCACCATAAATAGTGATAGTACCTTCTTCTTCATCCTCTTCGTAGTCTTCCTCTACGTCATAGTCTATCAAGTCAAGAATGAGTTCCTCCATATCGATACCGTCTTTCTTCTTGAAAGTGAACACGCACTTGTGATCAAACAAGAAAGCCAGTGAACCCATTGTTCCCAAATTACCGCCGAACTTGTTGAACACGGAACGCACATCAGCTACTGTACGGGTAGTATTATCAGTCAGCGTATCCACAAAAACAGCTACACCGTGAGGACCGTATCCTTCATAAGTCATACCCTTATAGTCGCTCTGGTCCTTACCCATCGCATTCTTGATAGCACGTTCAATATTATCCTTCGGCATGTTTTCACGCTTACAAGTAGCGATAACTGAACGCAGTGTCGGGTTGTTTTCCGGCTCCGGACCACCGGCCTTCACCGCAATAGCAATTTGTTTACCCAGTCTTGTAAAGGTCTTTGCCATGTGACCCCATCTTTTCAATTTGGCAGCTTTTCTATATTCAAACGCTCTTCCCATTGGAACTGTATTTTAAATTATGAATTATAAATTCTGAATAATGAATCAACGCAGCTTGGCACCCAACTTGTCCTCCAGGTTCTTCACCAGTTTGGACATAATCTTGTCAATCTGCTTATCGTTCAACGTGGCATTCTCATCCTGCAACAGGAAACTCACCGCGTAACTCTTCTTACCGGCTTCCAGATTCTTACCCTCATAAACGTCGAAGAGAGAGACCTCCTTCAGCAGCTTTTTCTCCGTCTCGTAGGCAATCTTCTCAATTTCCGCAAACTGCACTTTCTTGTCGAGCAGTAATGCCAAGTCGCGTTTCACGGCAGGGAACTTGGAGATTTCCGTATAGCTCACCTTCACATTGCGGATGGCCTTCAACAATTCTTTCCAGTTGAAATCGGCATAGTAAACCTCGTTGTCAATATCGAATGCCTTCAGCAGCTTCTTTGTTACAATACCGAAAGTAGCCAACCGCTTTCCACCCCTTGTCTGTACGGATAAACCGGCAGCATAGATGTCATCAGTCAGATTGCCGACAACCAAATCATGCATGTGCAGCCCCAATCTGGCAAAGACATTCTCAACGTATGCCTTCAGCTCATATACCGAGCTGTTCTCGTCCGGATGAGCCCATGAGTTGGTCACTCTCTTGCCAGTCACCCACAAACCAAGATGATAGTCTTCGGAATAAGCGGCAAGCACCTTTTCCGAATTCTTCTTTTCTTCGTTGAAGTGATAACAATTACCGAATTCAAAGAATTTCAGGTCTGCATTCTTACGGTTGGCGTTGTGCGAGATGCTTTCCAATCCACCGAAAAGCAGTGTCTGACGCATGGCATTCAAGTCTGCACTCAACGGATTCAGCAACATTACCAGATTCTTTGACGGATAAGACTCCAAGTTGTCATAGTAAGCGGCACGCGTCAACGAGTTGTTCAGAATCTCATTGAAACCACAGCCCACCAGCTGCTCGGCAACCAGGTTCTGCAGTTTGTTGGATTTATCATATTCACCCTTGGTAGTCAGACAAGACTTCAAGGTAGTCGGAATCTCCACATTATTATATCCGTAGATACGCAGGATATCCTCTATTACATCGCAATCGCGCTGCACGTCCACACGGTAAGGAGGAACATCCAGTGTAAGCCCTTCGGCTGTCTCGTCTACAATCTTCATTTCCAGACTTGTCACGATGCTCTTGATGGTATCCACCGGAATAACCTTACCAATCAGTGAGTTCACTTTCTCATAGGCAAGTTCCACACGGAAATCCTTGGCAGGAGCGGCGCACACATCTTTTATTTCAGAAGAAATGGTACCTCCGGCAAGTTCCTTTACCATCAAAGCAGCCAGCTTCAGGCAGTAAATAGTGGCATTCGGGTCAATACCTCTTTCAAAACGGAAAGAAGCATCTGTGTTCAATCCATGACGACGGGCTGTCTTGCGCACCCATGTGGGATGGAAGTAAGCACTTTCAAGGAACACATCCTTGGTGGTTTCCGTAGAACCGGAATCCAGACCGCCGAATACACCAGCAATACACATCGCCTCTTCCTTGTTGCAAATCATCAAGTCGCGTTCGTTCAATTTACGCTCCACGCCATCAAGAGTTACAAACGGAGTACCTTCCGGCATGGTCTTTACAATCACCTCACTGCCTTTAATCTTATCTGCATCGAAGCAGTGCAACGGCTGGCCGAAAGCATGGACGATATAGTTGGTAATATCCACCACATTATTGATAGGACGCAGGCCGATAATACGCAACTTGTTCTGCAACCATTCGGGGCTTTCTTTCACTGTAACCCCTTTCACCGTAACGCCGGCATATCGGGGACATGCCTCGCTGTTCTCTACAGTTACTTTAATATCCAAGTCGTGATTTTCTACCGCAAAAGCGTCTACCGAAGGTTTCTTCAAAGTAGCCGGCTTACCCTTCTGTATCAAGTAGGCATACAAGTCGCGTGCCACCCCATAATGTGAGCAAGCATCGGCACGGTTGGGAGTGATGTCCACTTCCAGCACGTAATCGCTCTTGATGTTATAGTAGTCCTTGGCAAGCGTACCCGGAACAGCAGTCTCCGGCAGTACGATGATACCTGCGTGGTCCGTACCGATACCGATTTCATCCTCAGCACAAATCATGCCGACAGATTCCACGCCACGAAGTTTTGATTTCTTGATGGTAAAGCATTCGTCACCGTCATACAGTTTTGTACCCAACGTGGCTACTACCACTTTCTGTCCGGCAGCTACATTCGGAGCGCCGCATACAATCTGCACGGGTTCACCTTGTCCCAGGTTCACCGTAGTGACGTGCATATGGTCTGAGTTAGGATGAGCTTCGCATGTCAACACTTCGCCGATGACCAGTCCTTCCAGTCCGCCTTTAATGGTTTGCACCTCTTCCACACTTCCCGTTTCCAGTCCGATGGAGGTCAGTGCCGCAGCAACTTCATCCGGTGTCAAATCGAAATCGACATACTCTTTCAACCAATTATAAGAGATATTCATATCATTATATTTTTATTGTTTCCAAAAGTGACCTGCAAAGGTAATAAGATTTTTTGGTTGGCAGGGAATTATAAATGAAGAAAATAACAAAAAGGCGATGAAGTGCTTTTCCTTCACCGCCTTTCTCCTAATATTACTACATGAATCTACAATTTATACATTCATTGCATTGGCACCTAAAGCTCCCAATATGGCAGAAGCAACAGCTATCACTACCTTCAAAATCTTGTCCCAAACGTTCTTTTTCATAGTTTTAATCTTTCTAAATTAGTAAATACATCTTATCCTAATGGGTTCTCGCCTTGGTCACCGTCGGAACCACCACCGGAATTGCCACCATCACCGGCATCATCCTTACCGTCAGTCACCACTCCCGTCCATTTCTCAAACTCCACACCCTGAATCAGGGCACGCGTAGTGCCGATAGCAGCCGGGCGCGTGTATTCCGGAGTAAACTGGCAGCGTAGAGCAGTCACCTGATTGGGATTCACGTCTTCAGATTTTGCCACTCCCTTACCTCGCGTACGGGCCTTCATGGTGAATGTGCCCAGGCCATCCAGACGCACCGTACGGCTGTTCAGCAACTGGCTCCTCATTACCGTCATCAGGTTACGAATTACAT
>NZ_JBCNZM010000212.1:0-6538 GCF_040227615.1 Bacteroides sp. RTP31139st1_H2_RTP31139_211217
GATTTGCCAGACCGTACATTTATTGATGTGAACCATTATCCGGATGCAATGGAGTTTCTGGAGACAAATAATTTAGCGACTTATTCCGGTTACAAGCGTAGAAGCGGATTTGTAGAATATCCAATGGCGGTATTGAATCTTCCTTTGCTTTATCAGCACGCCCCGCAGATTTTCCAAGAGGCGAATATCGAATGTTTTTAAATGGTTTTCTGAAAGTATGGTACTGATGACTACCAAAGAGATACCGTATCGGTTAAATCCTATCGGTATGGTATCTTCTTTTGTCCGAAGACAGGTGGCATCCCCCTTTTTTACAGATTGCCCCGTGCCCACTTTTTTAATTTCCTTGTTTCCCTTTTATAGCAGCGTAACTGCCTGCTCTCTTTTACAGTCCTTATGTAATGAATGTTGATGTTTCCTGTCGTTATCCAGACTTTCGCCCGGTCTTGTTTTCGTGTGCAAAATTACGGCGAACGAACGCTATTCAAGTATCGCTACGCTATCCGAAATGAAATTTGACGTAATCTTCCTAAATCATAGATTTCGGTATTCATAAAATTTCATTCCCGATTCCTTGCACTGCGTTCCTGCTTCGTCGTTTGGGACGCACATGAAAAACAACCCTTCAGGCAAAGTCGAAAGACTTGAAAAAAGGGAAAATAAAAAACTTAATTAAAACGAAAACGAGTATGACAATAGAAGAAGTATTACAGCATGATTTAAAATTCAGGTATATGTTATTGGGTCGTTTGCAAGCCGACTGTGAATATTATCTTGGCTTTGGAAACAAAAGTCCTCATCGTTTGTGGGCTGGTTCTGAAAAGACACAAATTGAGTATATGACGAAAATTCACGACAGCTTCCGGGAAAACGAAAAACCCGAATGGCTGACAAAGGAGCAAATCAAAGAATACAGTAAGGCTATGGAAGTAACACAAGAATAATTCAAAAAAATACCGTAACGACCTTTAACGGAGGTGTTACGGTATTACATTATTACAAACAAGGGTCGGAGTTTGAGAACATACCCTCTTATAATTGAGAGGGCAATAATAGTCCTTCTTTTATAATTATATCATTCTATTCCTTTTTTATATTTCTGCAAAAAGAATAGCATTCCTCTTTTATATTAATTATTTTTCATTTTATCTCCCATCTATTCTTCATCCTATCACCGGTTTGGTTTTATCAGATGCAAAGGTCGGCTGTCGCGCTTGATTCGGCTACTTGAAATGTATTTCTTGCAAAATTCTTCCTTCCTGCGCAAGAGTAATTTGGCAAGAAAAGTTGCCGTATGAAGCTGTATCAACAGCCGTTTGCCGCATCCATAAATCCCAAAACGGTTCAATCAGTAAAGAACCGACAATAGGGAAAATAAAAGTTAATACTAACCAATTTTTAAACAATTAAAATCATGCCCAATTATGTAACAAACCGTTTAGAAATAAACGCAGACAGAGAAACAGTACAAAATGTGATGGATTTCTTAAAAGGAGAAACTGATGAAGACAGTACGCCTTGCTATATTGATTTCAACAACATTATCCCTATGCCAAAGGACCTACTGATAGAGGCGTCCACTTCTGGGGAATTTGGTATGAAATATCTCAAAGCAATGCAACGCAAGCCATTCAATTCTCCGGACGATTTGAAAGTCATTCAATGGATGGAAGGATTGACGGAAGAAGGCAGAAAAGAAGCGTTACAGCTTGGAGTATTGTATCTGGAAAATCAAAGAAAGTACGGTTATACCACTTGGTACGAGTGGTCTATCGCCAACTGGGGTACAAAATGGAATGCCCTTAATCAGAATTTTGAAGAACCGAACGTGCTTTGGTTTGATACGGCTTGGGCAGGTGTGCCGCTACTTATCCAAACACTCTCCGAGAAATTTCCGGACATCGAGTTTCTGTATGCCTATGCGGATGAAGACCTTGGTTCCAACGTGGGTAAAGGGATTATCCGAAATGGAGAAACCGACATGACATTCCCCGATAACGGAAGTAACGAAGCCTTTGAAATTGTCTTTTTCGTAAAACCGGGATTAGAGGAATACTTGGAACTGACAGACGAGGGATATAGGTGGAAAGCCTAAACATCTCCGGACAGACAATATCCGACATGTATTCAGGGTATATCTCAACCGATATATCCTGGATTCCTGTTGCCGGAAGCTCCGTTTATATTTATTCCATTCCACTCCCTTTTTACAATTTCACGCCTCTTGAACCAGTCTTTTTGACCGTATTTACCCATCCCTTGGCTGGCCTACTTATCATCTTTGAAACTGCTTTTACTGAAACCGCCAAACACGCCCTTCAGGAGCTTGCCGACAACCCAGAATACCAGCAATACAATTATAATATCTCCCATAAGTCTTACTTTTATAGTTTTAACAATAATAAAAATACAAAATAATAACCGAAAAACAAATATACGATCTTGATTATGTGAAAATTCTATCAGGAATCACCTTCATTTGTTCCGTCCTCTTCCGGTTTCTGTTTGACACGCGGACCGCTGGTTTGGCCACGATCAAGTTTTACGCCATATTTATTGAGTATGCGCCAAATAGAACTTTTGCTGCTAAAACCGCTTGCAGCCCAAATATCATCGAAAGAATGACCGTTGATATACATATCCACGATTGTCTTATCTCGTTCTGCTTTAGGTAATACCTTCGGCACAGCCGGGGCTTTGATATTCTGGCGTAACTTCTCGACATGAGCGGAATATTTTCGTAGTGCGGCAATTTCTTCCGGAAATGCCCCTATTATCCACAACACATCGGCTGCTGTCGTACCGGGGAATAATTCACCGCGAGTATCAACTCTGTCATGAATGGATATGACACGTACAATTTTGATACGGCATAGTTCGATGAACGCGGCCAGTTCTCTTAAGCCGCGTGCGGCATTGCTGAATTTGGATATGACTATTTCATCGCCCCTTTGAAGATTCGCCATAAGCTGTTTCCACATAGGTCTCAATGTTTCATGTTCAACTGTTTCCTCTACGATTTGTACACAACCGTATCGCTGCATCCATTCTCTCTCAGCATCAAAACTGTCATTATTTTCCTTGAATATATAGCCAACTTTTGCCATTTTAATATACACTGTTTTGATAACAAGTGCAAATATAGCACTTTCATTTGAATCTAAAATCATATCGTGGAAAAAATCTCGCTGAATCCTTTTTTTAGCTCTTTTTCTTGCACTTATTTTCATTGACAATCATATTGTTAATATGATACCAAAAATTATACTAAATGCGATATAAAAGGGCTTTTGCAACAAAAATAATATATAGATTTGCATTGTTAAATATGAATTGTTGAATATGAAAATTTTAAAATCATACTACAAGACTCCATCATTTTTGACTGGAAGATGTATCGTTTCATTGACCATATTGGGCCTGATATCATGCAGCGATAGAAATGGCAAATCATTGTCTGAAGCTACGAACGATCCTGCCGGAATATACAGGGAGTATTTGTACAATATACGACGTCAGAAAGATTCTTCATTTCAAGTATTGACCGAACATATCCTACAATGGCAAACTGTAAAAGACTCTGTTTTTAGGCATTTCCGGAATGATACGATCAGTCACCCCCATTCCAATCAGCGTGAAGAGTGTATCAGACTGCATGATTCTATCCGCATTGAGTTCTCACGCTTAGCCCTCTCAAAGACGCGTACTTATCAGGAACTTTTGGCTCTCAAAGGAGAGTTCTCACCTTATAACAATGATGAGGAACTGCATCATGCCGCTGGAGAAATCCGCCCATTTTTCAACTCACTGGATAACCTTCCGTTTCATAAGGGTAACAAAGAGCAAATCCTTGCGGCATACCGTATGTTACTGACCCGAACTATCCGTAATGGCATACATAGCCGCAATGAACTGATTACTTATATCACTAAAGAAGATGCCATATTCCGTGCGTTCCTCTCTCACTTGCACGATTTCGAGGGTGAGAGTATGGTTGACATCACACGTGGTACCGAACAGTGTTGTTCGCAGATATTCCTTGCCGCCGAGAGAAAAGAGATTACCTATCGGGAGGCTATGCTTTATTTGACGATGCGCACCAACCGTCGCCAAATACAAAATATGCAGATTTGTATAGAAGATGTTCGGAACAAAAAAATCAAGACCTCTTCGCAAGCACATGCCTATATATGGATGCTTATCCAACCTTATACTTCACTGGACGGATTCTCTATGACATTGCTTTCCGATAAAGAACGGAAACAACTTGACCGGATGGCGGCACAGACACCTGTGACGTTCAAAACCTTGAGCCGAATCCTGCAATCGGAAAGTGGTCAACTGACTGAATTGCCAGGAATGCTTATGGATATTTTCATACAGACGCTCTAACAATATAAAAATATGAATATGTTACGACATTTTTTCAATGACTTTATGACATTTGTCCCTCTGCAACTACCGCAACTGCTTGATGTGACGACAATGGAGGAAGCACAATTCTACGGTGACTACGCCCTACTGACCTTCCCGCTACGCGACCCTTACGACTTGGAGGAAGTGATGGATCTGTTTGAGGACGATATGGAGCTTATAACTCTCTACCACCACATCCCCACGCACGCTGACAAATTCGGGCATAGCACCTGTGCATACTCCAACCCAGCATTTGGACAGATGTTCAAGATGAATTGCAAGACAGATGCAGACGGTAAGGTAAATAGCATTCTTGTTACCATCTATGATTCTCTTGAGCAGATGTACGGCGAGCTGTGCCTTGATTTGGAACTTCATTCCAAAAGTGGTACATTCAAGTATAAGAAGAACAAAGACGATCTCTTGATGAATTTCCTTTAATGGCCATGTTATGCGGGATACACTATACCGACAAATGGTTTATTGGATTAGGGAATACCGGACGTGGATAGAGGTTGTTGATGACAATTTCTACAAGGAGTATGCTTTGTCAAGAAACGGATATATCAACTACATTGTTTCCCGCACGTTGATACTGCGGGCTTACAAAGACAAAGGCTCATACGCCAAAGGCATGACATGGACAATTCCAGAACATAAACTGGATAAGGCATTGGCAGCCTACCGCAAGCAGGAGCATACGTTCAAGCAACGTATTAAGAAAGCAGCGATATACCTTTCACCGAGGGATGCCGAAGTTATCATCTTGTTGGCCACCCACAATATTGTCCAATTAGAGTTGGTGATACCACCCATTCAAATACGCGAAAAACCCTATTATTTATGATTTGGAATATACTACAACTTATCTTCTGTATAATACTTTTCGTATTGCCATTAGCATTGTACAAGAGCCACCGTTCTTTTATGGTAAGGTTCTATGATGCTATGATACACAGTGTAAAGGCTCGTAAACTATATGTACGGGTCGTATTGATTCTGCTATTGCTCTTCCACTATGTTTACATCAGCGGACATGTTGGCGAGTTAGGTATTTTTCTTTCAACCGCTGTCTGTGCCGCTATATATTCATTTAGGAGAGCGGACAAGTTATTAAGAGGTTTATGTGACCGACCATGTATGTTTGCCATACTCTCATTGGTGGCATTGGCCATCAGTCTTGTTCCACACTTGTACACGACGGCGGTAACTGCCGCCTATCTTCTTTTGGCTGCCCTGTTCTATCCCTCTGTTCGGGTCATGACCGAATTTCAGGACATAGGCATAATCTCTGAATGGATGAAATTCCCCGGACTATTAGCCGAAAGTTATTATGACCATCATCACGCGATATTGCCGCAAGATGCGGATAGCGGCAACACTGATATATCCGCACAATAGTAATAATTTAAAAATGAAATGAAAATGAAAACCAAGCAGAAAATAGCTGTCCCTATATTGGCAGACAGAGAAGTTTTTGACTACCTCAAGGAGAAAGTCGGTGAACGAAAAACAAAGACAGAAGCCTTCTGTGATTTGTTGGATAACTCTTTGGCAGGTTTTGTTTCCCCTTTTTTAAGGAACAAAGGCTACGAACTTCAACCCAACCAGTGCCACGTGACTGTTTCCGACCTTTCATCGGAATGGCATTGGCATAGGGCTACTGTCCGTTCTTTTTTGGATGTAATGGAAGAGTTCGGCTTGTTGAATCGCATCCGGCTTTCCAAAAGCGTCATCATTACCATGACTGTGCAAACCAGCCAATCCACGGAGTCTTGCAATGGACCGAAGAAGTTGAACCTTGCAGAACAGCTACGTGAGGTATTGTCCGATTGGATAATCGGCAAAGTGTCCCTTGACGAAACCGGTATCAAGTGTGAACAACTTGTTCGTCGGGCAATGGATGAAGCTGGCATATGCGATAACTGCCCATCTCCGGACAGTATCACTCGCATCAATCTGGCAGCGGATGATGATGAACGGGCTGTCAAGATTCGTATGGTAGCTTTGGAGTGCATTGCATTTGCCGCCATACAACGGGCACTGCGTAAGTCGAGATTCGACGACAGTGCAGAGTTTATGGACTACTTCCGATTGGAATTGTATGGGGACTGGACAGGAC
>NZ_JBCNZM010000213.1:0-6504 GCF_040227615.1 Bacteroides sp. RTP31139st1_H2_RTP31139_211217
CTGGAACACATGTGTTTCAATGGAACGACCCACTTCCCCGGTGATGCACTGAAGCAATACCTGGAGCGTATCGGGGTGAAATTCGGTGAGAACTTGAACGCCTATACTTCCGTAGACGAAACCGTATACAACATTTCCAATGTGCCGGTCACTACTCCGGGAGCCATCGACTCCTGCCTGCTGATTCTGCACGACTGGAGTAACGATTTGACCCTGGACCCGAAGGAAATAGACAAGGAACGCGGAGTCATCAACGAAGAATGGCGCACCCGTATGAGCGCCATACAACGCTTCCAGGAGAAGATGCTTCCAGTCATGTTCGAAGGAACGAAGTATGCCACTTGTTTCCCTATCGGAACGATGGAGGTCGTTATGAACTTCAAACCGCAAACTTTGAGAGACTACTATGAAAAGTGGTACCGTCCGGACCTTCAGGGTATTGTGGTAGTTGGCGATATAGATGTGGACGCCATCGAAGCCCAAATCAAGAAAATGTTTTCTGATATTCCCGCCCAGCCCAATGCTGCCAAACGCGAGTACTATCCGGTAAACGACAACAAGGAGCCTATTGTATTGGTTTATCAGGACAAGGAACAGTCCAATGTACAAGCCCTCATCTTCAACAAGCACGAAGCCACTCCTGACGAGCAGAAAGGCGACATGGGCTATCTGGTACAGAATTATGCAACCACGCTCATCAACAATATGCTGAATGCGCGTCTGAACGAATTGGTACAGACCGCCAATCCTCCTTATATATATGCCGCCACTTATGACGATGATTTCTTTGTTGCCAAAACCAAAGATGCCTTCACCGGTGTCGTTGTCTGCAAGGAAGATGCCATAGAAAATGGAATAGCCACTCTCCTGCGCGAAACAGAACGCGCCCGCCAATTCGGCTTTACGGAAACGGAATACAACCGTGCCCGTGCCGAATATCTGCGCCAACTGGAATCTGCTTATAACGAGCGTGACAAACGCAAGAATGAAGAGTACGTGGATGAATATGTCCGTCATTTCCTCGATAACGAACCGATTCCGGGCATCGAAAACGAATACGCCATCATCAATCAGATAGCTCCCGCCATTCCGGTTGCCGCACTGAACCAGATGATGCAAGCCCTCGTGACAGACAGTAACCAGGTAGTCGCAATTCTCGGTCCGGATAAGGAAGGATTGAAAATGCCGACAGAAGATGCAATCAAGAAGATTCTGAAAGATATTAAAGCTGAAAAACTGACTGCCTACGTAGACAAGGTGTCGGATGAACCTTTGATGGCCGAAGCCCCGAAAGGCGGAAAGATTGTATCCGAGCAGACAGATGATACATTCGGCACTACAACGCTGACACTCTCCAACGGAGTCAAGGTCATTATCAAGAAGACAGATTTCAAGGCAGACGAAATCCGCATGAAGGGAGTCAGCCTAGGCGGTAGTTCCCTGTTCCCCGACTCGGAAATCATCAACATCAACGGACTGGATGCAGTGAGTGTCGGTGGTCTGGGTAATTTCAGTGCCGTAGACCTGGAAAAAGTTCTGGCCGGCAAGAAAGCTTCCGTCAGCTATGGTATCGGTGACAAGACAGAAACCGTCAATGGCAGCTGTTCACCGAAAGACTTCGAAACAATGATGCAGCTCACTTACTTGACGTTCACCGCTCCACGCCGTGACGACGATGCCTTCGCATCCTACAAGAACCGCAACAAAGCTGCTTTGCAGAATATGGAAATGAATCCCCAGGTGGCGTTCAGTGACTCTGTCTCGGCCGGTATTTACATGCACCATCCCAGAAGAGCCAGAATAAAGGCGGACATGATTGACAAGATGGATTATGACAAGATTCTGTCCATGTATCAAGACCGCTACAAAGATGCCAGCGATTTTACCTTTATCTTTGTAGGAAATGTGAATGTGGAGGAAATGAAACCACTCATCGCCGAGTACCTGGGTTCACTGCCTGCCATCAATCGCAAGGAAACATTCAAGGACAATAAAGTCGACATGCGCCAGGGAGTTTATAAGAATGAGTTCGTAAGGAAGCAGGAAACTGCTAAAGCGTCAAATTTTGTCCTGCTGAACGGTGACTGCAAGTACGACCTGAAAAATGACATCCTGCTGGATATGACCAGCCAGATTCTTGACTTGGTTTATACAGCCAAGGTACGTGAAGACGAAGGTGGCACTTACGGTGTATATGTAGGCGGCCAGTTAAGCAAATATCCGAAAGAAAAGGCCCTTCTGCAAATTATATTCGAAACCGCTCCGGCAAAAAGAGAAAAGTTGATGCAGATTATCTTTACAGAACTCGACAACATCGCCAAAGCAGGTCCGTCGGAAGGAGACCTGAATAAAGTGAAAGAGTTCATGCTGAAAAAACACGCCGAAGACCTGAAGGAAAACAGCTACTGGCTGGGAAGCATTGACGAATACCTGTTCACCGGTATGAATCCGATAAAGGATTACGAACAGATTGTCAACAGCATCACCGTGAAGGACATCCAAAAGTTCACCGACGACTTGTTCAAGCAGAAGAATGAGATTGAGGTATCAATGATCAGTCCTGAAACTCCTGACAAAGAATAAGAGAGCCATACACACAGAAGGCTGCGTTGTTCGATGAAAGGCAGCGCAGCTTTTTTTATACAAACTCTATATATACAAATACTATGAGTCTTTTCTTAGATCTGCGCAAGCACGGAAAACTGGCAGAAAAACGAAATCCTATGTACGAAAAAAGTAAATTCGGAAAATTCTGGATGTACTTCATGTTCGTCTTCTGGGCCGGTTACTTGATATTCTTCGGTACGACCTTTGCATTCGCCTTTGACGGTGGTGCCACAGAAGCCTATCACGTAATGAACTCCGGATTGATATTTGTCCTTGTGCTGGATTTCCTGATACGCCTGCCTTTCCAAAAAACACCCACCCAGGAAGTGAAGCCCTACCTGCTGCTTCCCATCAAACGGAATCGTCTTATAGACTTCCTGCTGATCCGTTCCGGACTGGATGGCTTCAATCTGTTCTGGCTGTTTCTGTTTGTTCCGTTTTCCATCATCACCGTCACCAAATTCTATGGAATCAGTGGTGTGCTGACCTATTGCATTGGCATCTGGCTGCTGATGGTATTCAATAACTACTGGTTCTTGTTGTGCCGCACACTGATGGGTGAGCGCATCTGGTGGCTGGCATTACCGGTAGTAGTATATGGCGGCATTGCCGCCGCACTATTCATTCCGGACAACAGTCCGCTTTTCGACTGTTTTGTCAATCTGGGAGAAGGGTTCATTACCGGCAATATACTGTCATTCATCGGTGTACTGGCTGCCATCGCCCTCATGTGGTTCATCAACCGCACCCTGATGCAGAAACTCATCTACAATGAACTGAACAAAGTGGAAGATACACGGATAAAACATGTATCCGAATACAAATTCCTCGACCGCTACGGCGAAATAGGCGAATACATGAGACTGGAACTCAAGTTATTGCTACGCAACAAGATTTGTAAGCGTTCGCTCTATTCCATCACCGGTGTAGTGATAATGTTCAGTAGTATCATTAGCTTTTCCGATGTGTATGACGGAGGTCTGAGAGATTTCTTCGTCCTTTATAATTACATTATCTTCGGCATCATGTTCCTCAGCACACTGATGGGTTACGAAGGCAATTACATTGACGGACTGATGAGCCGCAAGGAATCTATCTACTCGCTGCTGCGTGCCAAATACATACTGTACAGCATTGCATTGCTCATTCCTACGATTCTGATGATTCCCGGTATGGTTACCGGGAAGGTATCCGTACTCGGTTGCATTGCATGGCTGATATTCATTCCGGGAGCCGTATACTGCTGTCTGTTCCAACTGGCAGTCTACAACAACAAGACTACCGACCTGAATTCAAAGATGACCAGCCGGCAGAATATAGGCACCGGTCTGCAGAATCTGATTTCAGGAGGTGCTTTCGGCATACCTTTACTGCTGCTTTTTGCACTGAATGCCATCTTTGGCAAAGAGGTCACCCCCTGGATACTTATCGGCATCGGCGTGGCATTCATCGCCACTTCCAAATTCTGGCTGATGAATGTATATCACCGACTCATGAAACGCCGCTACAAGAATATGGAAGGCTTCAGGGACAGTAGACAGAAATAGAAATCATTAAACATCAATCACTAACATGATACGCATCAACAATTTACAAAAGAATTTCGGCACAAAAAAAGCCGTAGATATAGAGAACTACACCATCGGGCAAGGCGATATGCTGGGACTGGTAGGCAACAACGGTGCAGGCAAGACCACCCTCTTCCGGCTTATTCTTGACTTACTGCAGGCAGACCGGGGCAATGTAACCATCAATGACATTGACGTCAGCAAAAGCGAGGACTGGAAGAACTTCACGGGAGCCTTTATAGACGACGGTTTCCTGATAGACTACCTCACCCCCGAAGAATACTTCTACTTCATCGGTAAGATGTACGGTCTGAAGAAAGAGGAGGTAGACGAACGCCTGCTTCCCTTCGAACGCTTCATGAACGGCGAAGTGATGGGGCAGAAAAAATTCATACGCAACTATTCTGCCGGAAACAAGCAGAAAATCGGCATCATCTCCGCTATGCTACATCACCCGCAACTGTTGATTCTGGATGAACCGTTCAACTTCCTTGACCCCAGTTCACAGTCTGTAATCAAACACTTGCTGAAAAGATACAATGAAGAGCACGGAGCCACCGTCATCATTTCCAGCCATAACCTGAATCACACAGTGGACGTTTGTCCACGTATTGCATTGTTAGAAAACGGTGTTATTATCCGCGATATACGAAATGAGAACAACTCTGCCGAGCAGGAATTGGAAGCTTACTTCAACGTCGGTGTGGAGGAAGAAGCCGTGGTAGAAGAAACGGTAGTAGAAGCAGCCGTAGAAGAAATAACGGAAAAAGAAGATAAAACGGTAGAAGAAAAAAATTCGGAAGCATGAAAAAATATCTTTCTTATATAGTAGCTCTTACCATCATATTGATAGGCTTAAGTTCCTGCCATACTTCCGCGCCACGCCTGGACTACAAAGCCCTGGCGCAGGCATCCGTCCGTTTGGGAGTGGATATTGAACTGCAGGACAACCACAAGCTATACATCCATGCCTCCGAATGGATAGGCACCCCCTATCGCGCAAGTGGCGACAGCAAACGTGGAACGGACTGCTCCGGACTGGTATCGCAACTGTATAAGAAAGTTTACCACACCCGTCTGTCGAGAAGCACAGACGGGCAACTGAAAGAGAGCAGTAAAATCTCCCGCCGCAACTTGCGTGAGGGAGATTTGGTGTTCTTCACCAGCCGTGCTTCCCGCAAAAAAGTGGCACACGTAGGCATCTACCTCAAGGACGGCAAGTTTATACATGCCAGCACCAGCCAGGGAGTCATAGTCAGCAACCTCCGGGAAAAATATTACACCCAACACTGGCTCTGCGGAGGAAGAATAAAATAATACTAATTTTTCCCTTCTTGTGATTTTCTTTACTCTGTCCCGACTGATAGTCCAGAAACTATTAAAAGAAGAAAACAATGAAGAAACTTTTAGGCATCCTCTTATTCATCAGCATTGCGCTGAGCGCCAATGCACAACTTTTATGGAAAGTATCCGGTAAAGGATTAGAGAAACCATCCTATATTTTCGGTACTTATCACCTCTCTCCACTCAGTATAAAGGACAGCATTGCCGCCATGCCGCAGGCCATGAGCGAAACCGCCCAAGTCTACGGGGAAGTTGTGATGAGCGAAATGGCGACTCCCGCCTTCATGCAAAGCATGCAACAGCAGATGATGATGCCCAAAGACACCACGCTGCAAAGCCTCTTTACTCCCGAACAATACGAAGAAGTAGGCAAAGCCATCAAGGAAAACATGATGGTGGACATTGCCATGCTGGCACAACTGAAACCGGCTGCCATCAACCAGCAGCTTGTCGTCCTGCTCTACATGAAACACACTCCGGGCTTCAACCCGCAAGAACAGCTTGACACTTACTTCCAGCAGCAGGCCGCACAGCAAGGCAAGAAAATTGGCGGTCTGGAAACAGCCCAGTCACAAATAGACATTCTGTTCAACAGCCAGACGCTGCAACGCCAGGCAAGCCTCCTCTACTGCGCCATCAGCGACATTGAGAAAGGTATCGACCAAAGCAAACGCCTGATTACCGCTTATGAAAAGCAAGACCTGGACGCCATGTTGCAACTGATGGAAGAGCGCGACGGCAATTCATGCGACCCGCTGCCCGGTGAGATGGAAGCCATGCTGGATAACCGCAACAAGGCATGGGTTGAAAAGATGCCTGCCATCATGACGGAAGCCCCCACCCTTTTCGTAGTCGGTGCCGGACACCTGCCCGGAGACAATGGAGTGTTGAACCTTCTGAAACAACAAGGATATACCATAGAAGCCATGAAATAAATCCTCTAACAATTCTCTCTAACAACAACTTTTAATGGCAGACTATACAA
>NZ_JBCNZM010000214.1:0-6537 GCF_040227615.1 Bacteroides sp. RTP31139st1_H2_RTP31139_211217
CCCGTTTCAAGCAGAAGACGGCATCCGCGATGGTACTCCGTCTCGTGGGCTCGGAGATGTGTATAAGAGACAGAGACTGTCTTTGCCATTCCGGTGAGTGCATCCTCCAAGAATCCATTCTTCGACCGGAAACCGAAGGAAGATAAGTGATAATTGACGAGTAGAGGTTTACAATCATAGAGTAGAGGTTTAGAAGTCTGAAGTAGAGGTTTGGCAATTCTAAACCTAAGGTTTATTCTCCCTCTCTCTGCTAACTTAAAAAGTAACGAATTAGAAAAGATAAATAATATGGGATATTTTGTAGGACTGCCGCTGGGTGGTGCCGCAGAGAAGGACTGTCAGGTGCGTTTTGGCAAGAATATGACTTTTCAGGTAGAGACACGTGCTCCCCACTTGCCTGCCGAATGGGCTTTGCAAAGCGGCATACAGCTTACATGGCCCCATGCGGGTACAGACTGGACCTATATGTTGGACGAAGTGCAGGAATGTTTTGTAGCCATTGCCCACGAAATAGCCGCCCGGGAGACATTGCTGATTGTAACCCCAGAACCGGATGAGGTGAAGAAACAGATTCTCGGCAGGGTGAATATGGAAAATGTCCGTTTCCTGAAGTGTGAGACGAATGATACTTGGGCACGCGACCATGGAGCCATCACCCTACTGGATGCTGACGGTGTATCTCTGCTCGACTTTAAGTTCAACGGGTGGGGATTGAAGTTTGCATCCGATAAGGATAATTTGATTACGCGTCGTGCGGTGGAGTCGGAAGTGATGAAAGGAAAGTATGTAAATCGCTTGGGGTTTGTCCTTGAAGGCGGTTCCATCGAAAGTGACGGCATGGGTACGTTGCTCACCACCTCCGAATGCCTGCTTTCGCCTAACCGGAACGGACAGATGAACCGGGTGGAAATTGAGGAATATCTTCGTTCCGTTTTTCACCTGCAACGTGTTCTTTGGCTGGACCACGGTTATTTGGCAGGTGACGATACGGACAGTCATATAGACACGCTGGCCCGTTTCTGCCCTGCCGACACGATAGCCTATGTACAATGCAAGGATGCGGATGATGAGCATTACGAAGAACTGCATCGCATGGAGGAGCAACTGAAGACTTTCCGTACGTTGAAGGGGGAACCTTACCGTTTGCTGGCTTTGCCCATGGCCGATAAGATAGAAGAGGAAGGGGAACGGCTTCCTGCCACTTACGCTAATTTCTTGATTCTGAATGATGCAGTGCTTTACCCCACCTATCGCCAGCCGGAGAATGATGCCCGCGCGGGGGAAGTGTTGCGGGAGGCTTTTCCCGGTTATGAAATTATCGGGATAGATTGCCGTGCTTTGATTAAGCAACACGGCTCTTTGCATTGTGTTACCATGCAATATCCCGTAGGGGTGTTGAAGTAATGTCGATTATACATAGTAAAACAATAAACCATAGAATAAGATGACAAGAAAAATAAAAGTAGGTATTATCCAGCAGGCCAATACCAAGGACCTCAGGACTAATTTAATGAATTTGGCCAAAAGTATAGAGGCATGTGCGGCGCATGGGGCTCAATTGGTTGTTTTGCAGGAGCTGCATAACTCTCTGTATTTCTGTCAGACGGAAAACACGCAGTTGTTCGACTTGGCAGAACCGATTCCCGGTCCTTCTACGGGATTCTATTCAGAGTTGGCTGCTGCCAACGATATTGTGCTGGTCACTTCTCTGTTCGAGAAACGCGCTCCCGGATTGTATCATAACACAGCGGTTGTTTTTGAACGTGACGGCAGCATTGCCGGGAAATACCGGAAGATGCATATTCCTGATGACCCCGCCTATTATGAGAAATTCTATTTTACTCCCGGTGATATAGGCTTCGAACCTATTCAGACATCTTTGGGCAAATTGGGAGTTTTGGTGTGCTGGGACCAATGGTATCCGGAAGCAGCACGTCTGATGGCGCTGAAGGGAGCTGAAATACTAATATATCCTACGGCTATCGGTTGGGAAAGCAGTGATACGGATGATGAAAAGGCGCGTCAGCTCAATGCTTGGATTATCTCCCAGCGTGGACATGCTGTGGCCAACGGCTTGCCGGTTGTTTCAGTGAACCGTGTGGGACATGAGCCGGATCCTTCCATGCAGACCAATGGTATCTTGTTTTGGGGAAATAGTTTTGTGGCCGGACCGCAAGGCGAGTTCCTGGCCCAAGCAGGAAACGAACGGCCGGAAAATATCGTTGTAGAGGTGGACTTGGAACGCTCGGAAAATGTACGCCGTTGGTGGCCTTTCCTGCGCGACCGCAGAATTGATGCCTATGCCGGATTGACAAAACGATTTCTTGACTGATAACGACGGGGATCTCTGGGGGAGAACTAACGGAATGTCACCCGTTTGTTCATCAGGAAATTGACACTTCCGTAGATGAATAATCCCAGGAACTGGGCAAGGTATTCATTGCAGTCCAGTCCCTCCACCAGCCCTATGAGGAAAAGGAATTGCGCTCCGTAAGCCATTCCGAAAGCTATGGAAAAGAGCAGCACTTGTCGCCAAGTGTTGCTCTTTTTTTCTGTAGGGAATATCCAGTACTTGCACCAGATGAAGTTGTGTATCTGTGCAAGTATATATGCGGTTACATTGGAGAGCATATAGTTGATGTCCAGTTCGTCCATCATTACCCAAACGGTAACAGCCATAATCAAGGCATTCAGCGTGCCGATTACCGCAAAACGAAAAATGCGTGCAGACTCTTTCACTCTCCTACTCTGTACCTGCTTTTACTCTTTCACTTCAACAATCAGATTCAGTTCGTCCAGCTGCTTCTGGTCAATAACTGAAGGTGCATCCAGCATTACATCGCGTCCACTGTTGTTTTTGGGGAATGCAATGCAGTCGCGGATACTGTCGAGACCTGCGAAGATGCTGACCCAACGGTCCAGACCGTATGCCAGACCACCGTGAGGAGGTGCACCGTATTTGAAGGCATTCATCAGGAAGCCGAACTGCTCCTGAGCCTTCTCCGGAGTGAATCCGAGAATCTCGAACATTTTGGCCTGCAACTGTGCATCGTGGATACGGATGGAACCTCCACCCACTTCAATACCGTTGCACACCATATCGTATGCATCTGCACGGACAGCTGCCGGGTCTGTATCCAGCAAAGGAATATCTTCGTCTTTCGGATGAGTGAACGGGTGGTGCATAGCCATCAGGCGGCCTTCTTCATCGCTCCACTCAAACATCGGGAAGTCAACCACCCAAAGGCAGACGAACTTGTTCTTGTCGCGTAATCCCAGTTGGTTACCCATTTCAAGGCGCAACTCGTTCAGTTGCTTGCGGGTCTTCATGGCATCGTCACCGCTCAGAATCAGAATCAGGTCACCCGGCTTGGCGTTGAAAGCAGCCTTCATCTCCTGCAATACTTCCTGCGCATAGAACTTGTCGACACTTGATTTTACGTTGCCGTCTGCCTCTACGCGCGCGTATACCATACCTTTGGCACCGATTTGCGGTCTTTTCACGAATTCGGTCAGTACATCCAGCTGTTTGCGGGTATAGTGTGCGGCGCCTTCTGCGCAGATACCGCCGATGTAGGCGGCATTGTCGAATACCGGGAATCCGTGTCCCTTCATGATGTCCATCAGTTCCACGAACTTCATGCCGAAACGGAGGTCGGGCTTGTCGCTGCCGTAATATTTCATGGCGTCTGCCCATGGCATGCGCATGAACGGCTCGTTCATCTCTACGCCACGGATTTCCTTGAACAGATATTTGGCCATGCCTTCGAAGAGGTTGATGACGTCATCCTGCTCCACAAAAGACATTTCGCAGTCAATCTGTGTGAATTCCGGCTGGCGGTCGGCACGCAGGTCTTCGTCACGGAAGCATTTGGCTATCTGGAAGTAACGGTCGAAACCGGAAACCATCAACAACTGTTTCAGTGTCTGCGGGCTTTGAGGCAAGGCATAGAATTGTCCCGGGTTCATGCGTGAAGGAACGACGAAATCGCGTGCACCTTCGGGTGTGGAGCCTACCAGAATCGGAGTTTCCACTTCGATGAATCCCTGGCTGTCCAGGTATTTGCGTACTTCAATTGTCATTTTATGGCGAAGCTCCAGATTGCTGCGTACATTGGCACGGCGCAGGTCTAGATAACGGTACTTCATGCGGATATCGTCGCCACCGTCCGTATTTTCCTCGATGGTGAAGGGAGGGGTCAGCGATGAGTTCAGAACATCCAGTTCCGATACGATGATTTCAATGTCTCCCGTCGGGATATGCTGGTTTTTGCTGAAACGTTCGTTGACGGTACCCTTAACCTGGATTACGAATTCACGGCCCAAGCGGTTGGCACGCTCGCAAAGTTCGGCATTCACCTCTTCGTTGAACACTAATTGGGTAATTCCGTAACGGTCGCGGAGGTCAATGAAAGTCATGCCTCCCATCTTACGGCTGCGCTGTACCCAACCTGCCAGCGTCACTTGCTTGTTAACATCGGAGATACGGAGTTCTCCGCAGGTGTGTGATCTATACATCTTTTTATTTACTGTTTGACGATTTACTTATTTACTATTTTGAACATGCAAAAATACATAAAACATATTATATGGCGCATTAAAAGGGGAAAGTTATTTTCAGAAACTCCTTATAAGTGCCTTTTTACAACATCACATTTTCGTCAGTTTCTTGAATTGCCTTTTGCCTTTATCCAGTATCATCTTGTTTTTATGGGCGATGTCTTCCACAAAAGCATCATTAATCTGTTTCAGTCCGTTGATATAGTCTTGTGCCCGCTGCAAGACATTCGAAGTGTCTTTTTCCGCATCCCGGGGAACAATGACCTGCAGTCCTTTCTTCATAATCTTTACATCTACATTCTCTCCCATCATCATCGGGTCGCCGTCAAAGTGGACTACCCCCGGTTTAGAACGGTGAATACGGAGTGTCTGGCAACGGAACGTCTTAATCCGGCTGTTCTGGTCAATGGTCTTGTTGAAGAGCTGGAAAGAGAGCGACGGTACATCGAGCACAGTGAACGGCTCGAGTATGGTGACGTCCAGCAGTCCGTCGTTCAAGGTGGCTTGTGGGGCAATATACGCATTGTTTCCATATTGCGATGCGTTTCCGCAGGCTATCAGGAACGCCTTGTATCGCAGGGTGCTGCCGTCCATTTCCAGTTCATAGGTTTCCGGACGGTACTTCAGGCTTTCGAGCAGAGTCTTTTCCAGATAAGTGAGTGGTCCTCTCCTTCCCGCCTTGGAGAATTGCAGGCTTACAAATGCGTCGAATCCCACGCCGCAGGTGCAGAAGAAAGGCACATCGTTGATTTTTCCGTAGTCAATGATGTCTATCAGTCCGTCATTGATGATGTCGATGGCCTTTTTCGGCTCCATCGGAATCTGCAGATGGCGGGCAAGTCCGTTGCCGGAACCGCAGGGAATGATGCCCAAAGCGGTTTTTGTATGTACCAGTGAGCGGGCTATCTCATTGATGGTGCCGTCTCCTCCTATGGCGATGACGGCATGTGCATCTTCTTGTGCCTTCTGTGCCGCTATCTCTACGGCATGGCCTGCCCGTTCGGTATAAATCACTTCTTGTGCATACCTTTCCTTATCCAGTTTTTCATCGAGCCACTTCAGTATCTGCTCCTTACTCTGAGTGCCGGATATGGGGTTTATGATGAATGCTATTTTCTTCTTGTTTTCGTTCATGCAAGGGTTGTTGCTATGCAGGTTTTCCAACTGGCAAAAGTAATATAAATATCTGAAAAATTAACCACATAATTCTTTTTAAAATAAGTATAAGTAGTTTTTTTAATGTAAATAGAACATATACCGACATATTTTGCTATCTTTGCCCCCTGTTTTTTAAGACTTGTATTTAATAGAATTAAATATTCATTATATAAAAGATATTTCATGGGTTTACTACAAGACAAATTTGCGAAATACGACCTGCCGCAGCAGTTTATGGCAAAAGGCGTATATCCTTATTTCCGCACAATTAACAGCCATCAGGATACAGAGGTAATGATGGATGGTAAAAAGGTTCTGATGTTCGGCTCTAATGCATATATGGGACTGACATATGACAAGCGTATCATTGATGCCTCGATAGCTGCCACAGAAAAATATGGCACCGGTTGTGCAGGTTCCCGCTTTCTGAACGGAACACTCGATATACATGTTGAACTGGAGAAGGAATTGGCTGAATTCGTAGGAAAAGATGAAGCACTCTGTTTTTCTACCGGATTTACTGTAAACGAAGGTATTATTCCTGCCGTTGTAGGCCGTGGGGATTATATTATTTGTGATGACCGTGACCACGCTTCCATTGTAGATGGCCGCCGTCTTGCATTTGCCACTCAGTTGAAGTACAAGCATAACGATATGGAGGCTTTGGAAAAAGAACTCCAGAAATGCGAACCGGATGCTGTAAAGCTGATTGTTGTGGATGGAGTATTTTCCATGGAAGGTGACTTGGCCAATCTGCCCGAAATTGTCCGCCTGAAGAAGAAATACAATGCCAGCATTTACGTGGACGAAGCTCACGGC
>NZ_JBCNZM010000215.1:0-6424 GCF_040227615.1 Bacteroides sp. RTP31139st1_H2_RTP31139_211217
AGAAAAGAGCCCTCATCTACGAAAAACTATACAAGAAATATCTTGAACTGGCAAAACTTGCTGAAACCATTAACTAAGTATATAAACCAATTAATTTATTTAAACCATGAAAATCAAATTTTTTATCTTAGCAGCCTTATGTATGGCAACTATAAGCATTTACGCTCAAAATTTTAATGGACTTGACATGAATATGGGTAATTTATATCGCTTATCCAATGCCAAGACACGTTCCATCAGCCCTGAAAACTTTACAGGTGAGAAAGGTAAAGGTGGTATGGCTGATCCAATTACAGATAAAGAAAAAATAAATCAAGCTAATGCACATCATGCAGCTAAAACTTTAGGGCAAGGCTGGAAAGTCAATCCTTATGTAAACATTGGCCCTAACGAAACTTTTACTTTAGCAGAAATCGAAGGCCCTGGTTCTATACAACAAATTTGGATGACACCAACAGGTGAATGGAGAAAAACAATTATTCGCTTTTATTGGGATGATGAAAAAGAACCTTCTGTAGAGTGCCCTATAGGTGATTTTTTCTGCAGTGGTTGGGGACTATATTCTCCATTAAGTTCATTAGCAGTTTGTGTAAACCCTGGTAGTGCGTTCAATTGTTATTGGCAAATGCCTTTCCGCAAAAAATGTAAAATTACAATGGAAAACATTGACCCCAATAATGAAATGAGAGTTTATTACCAAATAAACTACACTTTAACAGAAGTTCCTGAGGATGCAGCTTATTTTCATGCACAATTCCGTCGCTCAAATCCTAATATAAATTCTGACCATGTATTGGTTGATGGTATTAAAGGTAAAGGACAATACGTTGGTACATATATTGCTTGGCAAGTGAATAATAACGGTTGGTGGGGTGAAGGTGAAATTAAATTCTTCATGGATGGTGATAAGAAATTTCCGACAATCTGCGGTACTGGTACAGAAGATTACTTTTGCGGATCTTACAACTTTGAAAATAAAACGACGCATCAATATGAAGAATTCACTACTCCTTATGCAGGATTACATCAGATTATTCGCCCAGATGGAGTTTATCGTTCACAACAACGTTTTGGCATGTATCGTTGGCACATACTTGATCCAATCCGTTTTGAAAAGGATTTAAAAGTTACAATTCAAGATCTTGGATGGCGTAACGACGGCCGATATCTCGATCAGAAATCAGACATTTCTTCTGTTGTATTTTGGTATCAAACTGAACCACATGCTAAATTTCCAACATTACCTTCAGTAGACGATCTAGAAATTGTACGACCTTTTTAAAATACTCTGAGAAATATATAATTATTTATCTAAACATTTTATCACTTTGAATCTATGCTAAATTTTTATCAAAAAAGGACTTTGTCCAATACAATTCGACTAATGACAATATTATATATGTTATGCATATGTCAATTAGCTATTGCACAAACCAAAAACTTCCAAGGTGTCGTAAAAGATGCAAAAGGCAACACATTACCAGGAGTTACAATATTGGAAACTGGCACCAGTAATGGAGTTTCAACAAATATTGACGGAATATTTGAGATAAAATTAAGACCTGGCAGTACATTAACAGTAAGTTATATTGGATACATTACTCGCACCATTCCAACTAACGATAAAACTACTTTTTTAAACATCATTCTTGAAGAAGATGTATTTCAGCTTGATGATGTGGTAGTGGTAGGTTATGGTTCCATGAAAAAAGGTGAAGTAACCAGTGCTATTACATCAGTAAAAAAAGACGATTTTCTTGCCGGGATGGTAAAAAGTCCCGAACAACTCCTTCAAGGAAAAGTAGCAGGTCTTCAACTTTCAAATTATACTGGTGATCCTGTATTAGGACTCGAAATGACTATTCGAGGTGTTAATTCATTATCTGGTAATACTAGTCCATTGATCGTTATTGACGGAATTCCAGGTGGTAGTTTAACAGCTATTTCAAGTGAAGACATAGAATCTATAGATGTGCTAAAAGATGGTTCTGCAGCTGCTATTTATGGTACTCGTGGTACAAATGGTGTCATTGTAATTACTACCAATCGTGCTAAAGCGACTAAACTTTCCATGGAGTATAATGGATCTATCTCATTTGAAACATTTGCAAAACATGCTGATATGTTAACAGCCAATGATTATCGTAGATTAACAGATGATCCTGATTTTCCAGGTATTCAAGATGAGGGAACTACCACTGATTGGGTGGACGCTATTAGTCGTACAGCTATCAGCCACAATCATTTTCTTTCTTTGAAAGGTGGTAGCGCTGAATCCAATTACGTAGCTTCCATAGATTATCGCAAACGTGAAGGTGTCATTCGTCATACAGATCGTGAATCTATTACAGCTAAAATAGGTCTAAATCATAATATGTTCAATAATAAATTACGCTTTCAATTCAATATCAATGATAGTTATGTCACCCAACAACGTGCATGGTATGCAGCCTATTTAAATGCTTTATTAGAAAATCCTACCCGCCCTATCTATGATGAAAATGGAAATTATACGGAATATAAAGTAAATCTTAAACCTTATAATCCGGTTGCCATGATTAATGAAGAATATGATGTAGAAGGATACAATCAATTAATGATGAGCGGGAAAATAACTTTATCACCAATTGAAGGTCTTAATCTAAGTGTGATGGGAGCTATGCAACGTTTTGATCGCATGGAGAATAAAAGCAATACATTTAAACATATGACTACTGTGGTAAACGGAGATTATGGTAATGTTTGGAATTGGGCTGATAATACAATGCAAAAGAATTTAGAATTGGTAGGTGATTATACCAAATCATTAGGTTTACACAATCTAGGTGCCATGATAGGTTATAGTTACCAAGATGATGATGCTAAAGGTATATATCAATGGGCAAAAGATTTTCCAACAGATATGTTTGGACCTTGGAATATTGGTTCTATGAATGATATGAAGGATAATAAGGCAGCTATGACCAGTTATAGAAATACTCATAAACTAATTTCATTTTTTGGTCGATTGACTTATAATTACAATGAAAAGTATATGTTTATGGCCAGTTTACGCCGTGAAGGTTCATCACGCTTTGGAGATAACCATAAATGGGGTTGGTTTCCTGCTATATCAGCAGGATGGCGCATTAGCAAAGAGAATTTTATGCAAGATATCCAATGGTTAGATGACTTAAAAGTTCGCATAGGTTATGGCGTTACAGGTAATGAAGTCACATCTAATTTACTATCCATGTATTTGTTAAATTATGGTGGATATGCATATATTAATGGAAAATGGACACAAGGTGCAGGTCCATACCAAAATCCTAATCCCGATTTAAAATGGGAAACGAAGAGTGAGTTAAATTTGGGACTTGATTTTTCATTCCTAAAAAATAGACTTTCTGGTTCTATTGATATTTATCACCGTGAAACTTCAGATCTACTTTCTACCTATGAAGTACCAACTCCACCTTACATTGTATCAAGTATGATGGCAAATGTTGGAAAAATTAGAAATCAAGGCATCGAATTGTTATTAAGTGGTACTCCTATTAAAACACGCGATTTACGTTTTGACATTACAGGAACATTTTCCTATAACAAAAATAAAATCATTTCTTTATCAAATGGACTTTATCAAAAAGATTATTGGTATGAAGGAGCTACCGGTTCACCAATTCAAACCCATACTCACATAGTAAGAGAAGGTGATCCCGTTGGTAATTTCCATGGTTTCCAGACTCATAGTCTTACATCTGATGGTTTATGGATGGTATATGGTGCTGATGGTCAACCCAAATTATTGACTGATGCTGATGATGGCGACAAAAAAGTTATTGGTAATGGTATTCCAACAACTTATGGAAGTCTAAATTTAGCATTAAGCTATAAAGGTTTCGACGTATCTGTTATGTTCCGCGGTGCATTCAATTTTCAAGTCTTGAACCGCCAACGTATGCATTGGGAAACAACCTCACGTATTGGAGAAGGCAATCTACCTCGCTCAGTATTGGAAAAACCATTTGGTAGTAATTCATATGTAAAAGGTGCTCCTGCTATGCAAAGTTATTATGTAGAAGATGGTGATTATGTAAAATTGGATAATATAAGTGTTGGCTATACATTTAATCTTAAAAAACAAAAAGTCATTCAACGTCTTCGTCTATATGTAGCAGGCAATAATTTACTCACAATGACTGGTTATAAAGGACTAGATCCAGAAGTTAGTATTAAAGGACTTGCTCCTGGTGTTGAAGGATCTGGTGCAGGCGAGTTATATCCCACTACACGTCAGTTCACTGTTGGCTTAAATCTTTTATTTTAACCTTAAAAAATTACAGCAATGTTCAAAAAACAATATATTACTGGTGCATTTTTAGCTGTTATCTCTTTATTCAGTTCTTGTACCAATTTGGATGAAGAAATTTTTAGTAGCATCCCTGAAAAAGACTTTTATAAAACTGAATCTGAATTCTTGGCAGCCATGGTTCCCATATATTCCAGTATGCGTACCTTAACAGAACATTCAAACTGGTGGGATTTAGAAGAAACTACCGATGTTTGTGTTACTCCAGTTAAAAATCATGGCTTATGGTATGATGGAGGTATTTATATTCGCTTACACCAACATTCTTGGATGGAAGAAGATGCACATCTAAACAATATATGGAATGCATTATATTCAGGTGTCTCAAGTGCTAATAGAGTTCTTTACCAATTTGAAAATTCAACAATAGAAATGAATGGTAAAGAAAATTATATTGCAGAATTAAAAGTAGCTCGCGCATTTTATTATTACTTACTACTAGAAGCTTTTGGTAATGTTCCCATTATTGATCGATTTGATGTTCCTGATGGTTATTTACCAGCAACAGAGCCACGGTCTAAAGTTTTTGAATTCGTTGAGTCGGAATTAAAAAATAATATCAATAACTTAAGTGAAGATGTCTTAAACACCTATGGACGTTTTAATAAATGGAACGCAAAAATGCTTTTGGCACGTCTATATTTGAATGCTGAAGCATGGATAGGAACTCCCATGTATAATGAATGTGAAAATTTATGCAATGAAATTATTGCTACTAATAAATATAGACTAGACGGAGATTATTCACTCCCATTTTCTACAAATAACGAATTGAGTAATGAAACAATGTTTGTAATTCCATTCGATGAAACCAAATCAGGTGGTCAAATTTATATGTGGGCACGCAAAACTTTACACTATTCTCAAATGCAAACTTTCAACCTCCAAGCCACTTGGCTTGATGGTGGGTGCGTCGGAGTTCCTACTTTCTTTGATAACTATATAGAAGGTGATAAGCGTTTAGAAAAAACATGGCGCATGGGACAACAATATGCACTTGATGGTACTCCATTATGGACAAATGGTTGGTGCGGAGACCCACAAATGCTGCTCAGTTATACCAAAGATGTTACTAATATTAGTGGAGATGCTACCATGTATCAAGGGTATCGTTTTGGCAAATATGAAATCAAAATAGGTGCAACAGGTACTCCTGATAATGATTATGTCATTATGAGATATGCCGAAGTATTAATGATGAAAGCTGAATGTATACTCCGTACAGGAGGTAGCTCACAAGAAGCTGCCGAATTAGTAAATGAAGTACGTAGAAGAAACTTCGATACAACCAATGAATTAACCGGTTCAGAATTAGAAGCTACCACAATTTGTAATGGAGTTCCAGTAAAATATGGTCGTTTTCTTCAAGAACTTGGTGTAGAATTTGCATTAGAAGGCTTACGTCGAAGTCAACTTATTCGTTTTGATAATAATTTCACAAAAGGTACTTGGTGGGAACACCAGCCTACTAATGATACAAAACGTAATCTCATGCTAATACCATTTGATCAGCTACAACGTAATTCTAATTTAGTACAAAACCCTAAATAATACTATCATATTTCAAGCGGAATTTGAAAAATGTAAATTCCGCTTGTATTTTCTAACTAAATATATTATTATAAAAATGAGAAAACTTTTTATTATATGTGCCCTCCTATTCTGCCTTGGTACCGCTTCAGCCCAGCAGAAGTTCTCTGTGGCATCTCCCGACGGGAAGCTGAAGCTTGTGTTGGACATAGCACCTGAGAAAGTGGCCTACAGCGTGAAATACGGGAAACAGCAGCTGCTGGAGGACTCAAGGCTGGGATTCGAGTTCGACAGCGGAGAGTTCGGGGCAGGGCTCAAGGCGGGAAAGGTACAAAGGAGGAAAATAGACGAGGCCTACGAGCTGGTAGTGGGGAAGGTCCGCAGAGCGAGGAACTACTGCAACGAGATGACAGTGCCCCTGGTGGAAAGGAATGGAAAGGAGAGAACAGTGAACCTAGTTGTAAGAGCATTCGATGACGGGATAGCATTCAGATATGAATTTCCGGAACAGAAAGCATGGGATTCATACGTGATGTATGATGA
>NZ_JBCNZM010000216.1:0-6421 GCF_040227615.1 Bacteroides sp. RTP31139st1_H2_RTP31139_211217
CTGCTTCATCTGTTTCCAAGTGACCACACGGTCGTTGTAGATGAGTGTGGCTATTTGGACCTGCGGGTCGAAGAGGTTGTCCCAGTCGATTTGCGGGTATTCCTCTTGCTTTTGGACTTTACCGGAACCTTGCCCGGCTCTTTTTTTTTCTCTTCTTCCAGCGCCTGCTCAGTCTCCTGGGCACGGGCTTCCGCTTCATCAAGCGCTTGTTTCAACTCTTCTGCCGAGTTGTCAGCCGGAACTGTTTCAGGCTTTTCAATGTCGTCATGTGGACCGGTTCCTTCAGCATGTGTTGTTTCCCCTTTGGGCATTTGCTGTTTTTTTTCGGCCGGTTTTTCCGCAGCAGGGGCTTCTGTTTTCTTTTCTCCGGCATCTTCTGCCTCTTTTGCGATCATAGCCCGGCGATACTCACGTATCTTCTCACGTGTAGCACAATCTAACAGTGCATAAAGGATATCATCGGCATAACGTTTGGGATTGCGTGAGAATGTGGCAAGCTGCGGAAATCCAGGAACTTCTTTAGCCAGTAACTCAAGGTCATATTGTGCCACATCCGGATTCCGGAGAGCCACGAAATGTGTCTTCTTTTCTTTGAAACTATACATAACATACAGATTTAAGTCTTACAAGCCAACACGCTGCCTATAAGGGAATTCTGCTGACTTGTAAGAGGTGTTTTTTACTAAGCTGTCTGCACACGGCTGCCGGATACCTCGACAAGTGTAGAGGCATCAAGCACCATGAAGGTGATGGAAGAACCCGCTTTGGCTGTCCAGGTAGCTCCATCCTCAAGCACAAAGCTGTTGCCGTCGGCAATGGTGGCCGCCTTGTCGGTACCGGTACCCTCAAGTGTGATGTAACGTCCCTTATCATTGGCTGTCAATCCGCTGACAGTGGAAATGGCGTATGTGCCTTCATTGCCATCGGGGATGGTATAACGGTTGTTGGTGGATTTAATGGCAAGTGCCGTTGCGCCAGCCGTGTGAGCCGCTGCCGGAGCACGGACAATATCGCCCGTATACTTGTAGTACTGGTCAATGCTTGTACGTGTGAAGGTATAGGTTACATAACGCCCGTCCTTGTCATTTTTGGACTCGAAGGAGGAGAGTACCATCGGACGGTCATAGTTGCCGAGGATGTACCACTGCGCATCGCCCACTTCCTTGAAAAGGATGATGAACTTGCCTCCGGCATGCTGTTCAATGAAATCGAGCAGCTGGTCACGCATGCCGCCCATGACGGCAACAAAAGTGTTCGTACCGCTGGTGGTAATGTCACCTTTCTCACCGGTTGAAGTGTAGGTGGGAATATCGTGCGCCGCAAAGTACTTCATGTATTGTCCGGCTTTCATCGGGATGGTGCTTATCTCACGCTGCTGGTTTGGAAGCGGAAAGGGTACATCGGAATTTATCTGGTCGACATCCACCAGGTAAATCTTGTAGGCTATATTCGAGCCGTGCGTCTTACGGTCGGATACATCGTCCACGTCACCGATGACCATCATGGCGGCCAGTGTGGTACCGGAAAATCCGTAAATTCCCAGCACAGAACCGGGAGACATGACCATGTCAAGAATAAACACGAGTGCCAGAAGCACCATCAGCGAAAGGAAAAACCGGACCTGCATCTTACGGGCGGCCTGGTTCCCTTTACGGAAAGGATTTGAAATTCTTTTTGCTTTCATACAATTTTAGTTTTTAAGTTATAAAAAACGGAGCGGGCTTAAGTGGACCCGCCCCGCGCTACCTGAAAACAATCTGTTCTTATAGACAACCAATTATCTGACTCCAGGAATGTTGGGCTGGAGTGCAGCGTTCACCTTGCGTACACCGCCTACCTGACGTTCCAGTTCCAGGAAGTTACCCTTACTGTTCAGGATTACCATGATATAGTCACCCTCTTTGGTCGGAGTATAAGCTTCCGTAATGTCG
The DNA here is from genome assembly GCF_040227615.1 of Bacteroides sp. RTP31139st1_H2_RTP31139_211217. Classification (NCBI taxonomy): domain Bacteria; kingdom Pseudomonadati; phylum Bacteroidota; class Bacteroidia; order Bacteroidales; family Bacteroidaceae; genus Bacteroides; species Bacteroides sp. RTP31139st1_H2_RTP31139_211217. The sequence continues at coordinate 1,932 of NZ_JBCNZM010000216.1, forward strand.
GCAAACTTGTCCGACTTGGCGATGGTAGTGGCATTCTCCGTGCTGCCACATTCAATGATGTAGGCTACACCGGCTTTGGCATTCGTAATATCCGTAATCGCTTTGGCTCCAGTGTTGGCCGCTGTTATCTGCCAGAATCCCTTTGAAGCATCGACAGTGGTCGCGTCCGCTGCCATATCGACGGCAGGTTTGTTCATGAAGATCTGCTGCCATTCGTAATTGTTGGCCTTCAGTTTTTCCAGGCTGTCAAAACGGCGGCCGGTGAACGAAGCGGCGGTGCCTTCTTTCCAGGTGGACCATGCCTTTACCAGTTCCATGTCCTCTTTCACCTTGATGGAGAGCATCTCACCCGGTACGAATTCCAGGAACTGGAGGTTGCCCGGAACATCCATGAACATGAGGGGAAGCTGACCGAGGTAAGGCAACCAGATGATACGCATATTCGTGTCAGGTACCACATTGCGGTAACTGTCCGGACCGGAAAAATCAATGTCCTTTCCATATTTGGCGCGGACATTCTTAATCCACCAGGGAAGATGGGTCTTATTCAGATAGAGGACGTGGCGGTCAAGATCCATGTCTTCTGTGCAGGATGCCACCACATCGCCGACAAACTCTTGAACGGAATCCAACATGTTGGAAGCGGTGTAGCTGCGATAGGACTCATCGTCATGGGGAAGAATCTTAAACTCATGCATGTAGCGGACCAGTGTGTATATGATTCCGGTCGATGCGTTCAGGTAACTGCCTGCGACACCCGTTTCCGGCTTGACATAGATACCCCGCATACGGCGTTTGTTCTGCTCCACCTGCGCAGTTTCCAATGAGTTCAGGATGCAGAACTCGATCATGTTCCACTTGATAGGATCGGAGCCTTCCTTGTTCAGATAAGCGATGTACATGCGCTCCAGTTCTTTCATCGGACCGAACTTGAGCTTAATCATCGCATCATCCACATGACCCATCTCGTTCTCAAGCTTCATGTCACCCTTCCAGATTTCACCCTGCTGGTAAGCTTGGGAAACTTCGGAGAAGAAGGCATTGAACACGAGGTCATGGTCCTGAATTCCATAGCGGACGGGAAAATACTGCGTGAGGTCGCGGACTGCGAGTACACGGGCAATCAAAGCGTCCTGGCGCAGGACCACATACTGGTTGCCCACACCGGCTGTATCCACCCCTTCGTAGTTCGTACTGAATTCTCCGACTGCCAGACGTTTGGCGTCAAGCATGCCGTTTTTGTGCAGATAATCGTAACGTTGCTGTAGTGAACGGGAGAAAGTAACGGCCTGGCGACGGAAAGCGGCTCCTTCATTATCTTCTTCCCATGGACCGTAAGAAGAAGCGGAGGCCGGATTGGCAGCAATTTTGTTCCAACGTTCGGACATGGAGAACATCGGATTTTCAATACCGAAAAGATACCGGGAACGGTCTGCCGGTCCCGTGAACATGATGGAAGCGGCTGTCACTGTCTGGGAAGGGATATCATCCTCCGCGCGGTTGTTCATATTGTCAACCAGGCTCTGCACAGCAGTGGCCAGTTGCACCAGACCTTCACCGTTGGCTGGCTGTGAACTGGTCTGCACCGGTCCATTCCCGCCGTTTCCCTCTTCCGTGGCTGTTGAATTGGTTTGTACCGGATTGACGATACTTCCAAGAATGGACTGTACCTGGTCAATCTGTTCCTGGGTGACGGCAACCGTTTGCCGTTGCGCCGCCTGGTCTGCAGCCAAGTCATCCTGAAGGATAGACTGGTACTCCTGATTATAGGAGTTGACTATCTGTCCCCATTCTTCCTGGGTCAGTTGATTGGCTTTCGCTTTGTCCAGCAGATTCAGTTTCTGCAGGACGGTCTGAATTCTTTCCTTTAAATTCATGATAAACAAAAGTTAAGTTATAAATAGTTGAGAGCACTTCTTTTTATATTCTCAATCTCCATATAGCTGCGACCGAGCTCTACAGCCTTGACCACAGCTTCGGGAAAAGTCATGGAGGCGTCAACCAGCCCTTTATCGATGGCATGCGGAGTATCGAACGTTTCACCACGGAATACCGGGTCGTCTTCCGGCAGGCTGCCCAGTTGCGGTCTGGACGCAAGAACGGCGGCAAGGAACTGTTCATTGGGTGGATCCAATTCTTCTTTGATATACTGTTCCGGGTTCCCTCTGAGCAAGTCATCCGTCTTTTTATTCTTCAGGTCTGATTTCGTGGCTTTGGCCTGGATGAGTTTGAGACCCATCTTTTCGAACCATCCGTCATAGTTACAAGTGGAAATCATGGTTCCTATGCAGCCGATGGTATCATAGGCCGTGAGTGCGGCAATGAAACTGGAATGGCAGGTTATATAATAGCTGGCCGAACAGTTGCACTGCTCCACCAATGTCATGACGGGCTTGCCGAGTGAGCGCATCGTCTCACTGAGTCTGTCCATATACCATGCTTCCCCTCCCGGAGAGTTCACATGCAGGAAATGGCAGGTTATGGCCGGATTGGCTTCTGCCGCAAGCAGGTCCCGTTCGAACTGCTTGGAGGAGAAATACCACTGACAATCTGAGGTGATGAATCCCCAGATACGGTGATAGGCGATACTGCCTTCAGGAAGTTCGTCAGAAGAGAAGTCATCGGTGACGGTTATACCCTGGAGTTCTGAACGGGCCTTCATTTCCTGCTGAAGAAGTGAAAGGGCCTTTTTCGATGTCTCTTTATATGTGGGAGGATTTTCATTGAAGAAAAAGGATGTCGGCTGCAGACTGTCAGCGGACACCAATGGAAAAGCCTCTATCATGGCAGAAGACAAGCCCTCTGCCGTGATAAGAAGCCGGTGTATATTTAAAGTAAGAAGCTGGCGTAGATAAGTTCTGTTCATTGCGTATCTTTTCAGCGAAGATAGGCAGCCTGCAGAAAGGGGTGAAGGACGCTACAATAGCGGGGAACTGAGCATTTTGCATTCAATTTTCAGAGTCGCCGAATTCAGATTGGGGGATATCGAGACAATGGCGGGTATTTTTTTGTCCCCGATCCGGAAACTCCGGTGCCTGGTGTCAGTGAACTCGACAATGCAGAACCTGCCAGCCAGGAAGTCTTTCATCACTCCGGATGGAGGAAGGCTTATGCTTATATCTTTATTGCAATTGAAACAGCGGCCCGCCTCTGAGGATTCCGGTACCGGAGTAAACTCAAACTCATCGGCCATGAACCGATAGACATCCTGGCGCATGTTACTCACCGGATAGACTTTAATCTGAATGGAAAGTTCTTTCATATTAGGATATTTATTTGTAATTCAACAAGTTCGCCATACATAGGACATTTTGTCCGCCATTTTGGGACAAAACACATAGTTCGGTCGGTGATTTTTTAGCCGTTTTTTAACTTCTTTTTATATTCGCGGCGTTTTTTCCGCTTGCGGATGTTCTCCCGCCACCGATAGAAGTTCTTCAGCAACGCATCCTCACTGATGCTGTCTATGCAATACGCACATAGGAAATTGTGAACGATATCGAGATTGTTCAACTCATGCCCGTTCAAGTCGTTCTCGTCCATTGCCGTATGAAGTTCCCGGTTGAACATCCTGCGTATTTCCGTTTCTATGATTTTGGCCGACCGTGGAGACAGATAGTTGTATATTTCCGGATCCTTACCGATACGCCTCTCCGGGAGTATGATAGTCAGATTACCGTCATCTATGGGAGACTGGTTCTGATGACGCCGCGACATCAGCGTCCATATCACATGGTACAAGTCCGTATTGTCAGGAATACGGAAAGGTTCATCCGCACCGTTGTTGTACTTTCCACGCAGATATTCAGCCAGGTAAGGTGTAATTGAAATACTCGTCGTAATCATGCTCATTTCCTTAAAAAATTTTTTTGAAACCGTTTTTGTTTATTTTTGCTTCCAACTGTCCTACAGTCCAACAGCATTATTAAAGTTACTGATTATTATTTAGTTATACAAATTTACTATAAAGAAAATACTGTTGGAGGACGTCCAACACGTCCAACAAGCCGCATTTTTTGCCGTTTTTGTTGGACGGAGCCAGTTGGATGGTTGAAAAATGGCAATCCAACACGTCCAACAGCGTCCAACAAGACAACGCCATTGTAGTATATATATATGATTAAATAGAAAATATATACTACTATACAACAGAGAGTTACATTTTAAAATTCTTTCTCTTGTTGGATTGTTGGACTGTTGGACGCCTCTTTTGAAATATTTTCTTTTCAAAACTCCCTCTATATTGCTTATCTTTTTATTCCAGGGGGTCCGGGGGATGGAGTAGGGAAGTATCATAAGATACCAGGAGGATGAAACCGAACGAAATGTCCGTAAATCAGAATATAAAAAAGCATTTATTCCCGATGGGGCGGCCACCGGGAATAAATGTCTGGTTTGTGATATAGGAAAATGTAACTAAAGTTTCCCACCCAAATAAATAGATAGAAAAATAACAGTTTGTCGAATTTTCTTTGTAAATTAGTAATCGC
>NZ_JBCNZM010000217.1:0-3356 GCF_040227615.1 Bacteroides sp. RTP31139st1_H2_RTP31139_211217
TTCGGTGATACGGATATTCCGACGGCTTCTCAATCCGGGATCGTAAACGAAACTCTTGGACGTTCCCGCATCCACGATGCCGTGGGAGTAGTACGGCATAACAAGGCTCACATATACCGAATCTGCCGTTCCCCATTCCCTGCGATCAACAAGGATAAAACCGCATCCAATCTCTGATAACAAGGAGTCGAGTAGGATTCGCTCCGGCTTCAACAGTCCATATACCGGAATGTCTTGTTCGTCATTCGTTTCATGGAATGTATCGCTTTGTTCTGTTGAATCAAGTATAATGACCTCTTCCGGAGAAAGCGGCGGGTAGTGAAAACTACCTTCTGAACTCTCTGCCATGATTTCGTACACCTTACGGAACGCCACCTCGTGCGTGGTGAAATGGCGTATCATTTCCTCGTCCGACGGCGGCATGGGAGGCTCTCCGCAGCTTGCGGCAAGCAGGATTACAAATAACAGGATTATGATTGGTGTTCTCATTTTCTAATGTTTAATAGGATGCAGATAATCACTGTTTAAGTGATTGATGTGCGTGTTATCAATACTTTAACTACAAACTTTAAAACAATCATTCATTTTATAATAATAGTTTCGTATCTATCAAAATGTATTCCTTGAAGATGATGTTTCAATACAAGGTTCTTAAATTCCTCCCCATAAAAAGTATAGCGACAATTTACATTCGGAAGTCTGAAAATAGTTTGCTCTTGGATTTTATTTTTATCCAACACAAATTTATTTATACAACTCACCCATCCTCTTTCTTTATCTAACCACACTATATCTGATTCTTTTTCAATCAAAGCATCTATTATATTGGTACAATGAAAAAAATAAAAACCTTTTGGCGACTTTATATCAAGAATTTCTCCATTTTTGATAAGAATATTTTCTAAAATACTTAATGCTTTGTCGCTAATAGTTAATAGAGGATTACAAAATTGTGATAAATCAAAATGTTTATGTCTATTACTTTTTTTCCATATATATTCCATCTCAGGAGGATTCCACTGCTTTAGTAAACCTTCAGCATGTCCCATACAATTTTGCCAATCTTCCACATTTGGAAAACGTAAATCGTTAAATCCTTCTAAACTACCTATTAAGTAAAAGTTCATATTGTCGTACTGTAATTGATAATGGTTTGACGGGGAACGGCGTTAGTCCGTTATCCCGGCTTGTTAATATTAAATTTATGTTTCCTGATAGATTGTTTCAGAATATAATTCTGTCGAAAGAATAATAGATTTTAATTCTCCATTAGACTTATAATCAAATGAATGTTGTAACGTATCCTGTTCAATATCATTTCTATCAAATTGTCTTATAACTATTTTTTGTAGGCGGTCATTTTCATAAAAATATGTTTCTTCTCTACTTCCACGAGAACCCTTTGAATACATTTTCTCTATTTTACCATTACTTCCATATAGATAATATCGGACATTCACAATACGTTTGCTATTATCATATGCAATAGTTTTCATGAGTTCCTTTTCATAAATGAAAAAGGTGTAATAGAATTGATTTTTAAGTTCCAAGCCCTCTCGGATTTCTATAATTTGATTTTTTACATCGAAATAATAAGTAAATAGGTTATTAGTTGTTTTGAGAGAAGTTACATTTCCAACTATTTTCCCTTGCTTAAACCTGTTTCTTTGATAAGAATAAGGGGATATTTCGTAGAACTCACCTTTGTAATTCTCTTCCCTTACAACATTCTTATCAATTTCTCTTTTCAATTCATCAAACATATTTCTCAATGAATTAAAATCATCTTTCAATTTATCAGGTATCATAGTGTTTCCTTTTAATATTAATGTTTGGTGGCTAACCGACCTTTCAGGGGTAGTTAAGCCGCTTGTTAGCAACCTCTTTTCGTTTTATAGATTATTTCAGAATATCCATTTGGAAATGATTTGGTAATACTTTCTAAAGCCCCATCGTCTTGATATTGGAATATATGAATTAAATCATTACCACTATTACCCTCAATATCATATTGTTTGACTTCAATATGTGTCAAAGCATTTTCTTTATAGATATAATTCTCTTCACGGCAACCATACCTACCACATAACTGTGACCGTTTCAGCTTTCCGCCCTCAAAAAAGTAATGGCATACATTCATCAAATGTTTTCCATTATCGTATAGAATACTTTTCACAAGATTGTCTGTATAATACAGGAAAGTGTGATAAAACTGATTTTCAATAGAACAACCAACCTTAACTTCTACGATTTGATTTTGGTTATTAAATCCGTAGATACAAAGATTTTTGGTGCTTTTTATTGTATCAGGACGCTTTACAGGTTTTCCTTGTTTGCAACCATTACGCTGATAGGAATATGGAGTAAGTTCATAAAACTCGCCCTTATACAACTCAGTCCTGACAACATCGTCTTCTATTTGTTGCCTTATGGTTTCAAAGTCATTTTTCAATGCTTCAAATTCAGTTCTTATAGTTTCTCCAATCATTTTCATCTTTTTGGGGTTGCTAATGTTCGGCAGCGTTCCGCTTATTCAATCGGTTTGCTGTTTGTTATCGGTCTATTTCTTCTGTTTCAATCTTGCCTCCAAGTTGTTCAATTTCTTTTCGATATTCATCCACAATTATAGAGTTCCCTATTCCAAGTAAAATTTTATCTCTTGAACAAAATTCCTTGATTTCACTTAGTGGAACAGAAAATTTCTTTTTTAAGTACAGCATAATTTTAGGCAATTCATTTCCCTTGTCTGCAAGATATATATTGTAAATCTTAGGACTAATGATTGTCAGATAATCATCTAATTCCGTATTCTCAAATTGCACAAACTCGGCAGTTGGTAATATTGCATAACGAAAACAATCCGATTTTGTATCACAAAACACAATGGAATAACCGCCTCTGTTAAGTTGCTTGTTCATAGCTTGGAACAACAAAGGCAAATAGTCACCTCGGCGAATTTTGTCCCAATCCAAAGAATCCTCAAACTTTTTAGTGTTCCATAAGAAACGTTCTATCCCATAATTCTTTAACATCATCGTAATGGAACGCTTAACCTGCCCTGAATATTCTTCACCACTCCAATCAATAACTGCCATTCTGTGAGAAACTATAGCAAAACAAAGCATAATATCTACTTCACTAAATTCATTGTCTTCAGAGCTTGTATCGTACCATCCCTTTTCAAACATTTTCCTATGTTGAAGGACAAAGGTTCTCTTATCTATATTGAACAACTGAATCATTTCTAAAAATTCATCATAGTGTTCTTTTAATAACACTTTAGCGAATAATTGAAGTTTACTATCCATATTTTAATTTTTAGACCGATAATGTTTGTTGGATAATCGACCTTTGGA
>NZ_JBCNZM010000217.1:3366-6369 GCF_040227615.1 Bacteroides sp. RTP31139st1_H2_RTP31139_211217
TCATATTGACAAGAAACATCAAGAAGTTTATCTACTAATTCATCTCCAAGCCAACAATCTATTAGATATTTGCCATAACTTGGTGTAAACGAGTAAATATCTTTATCAATCGCATTAATCATATTTTCCAATTCTTTTTGTACATTATGTAATGCACCATCAGGAAGAGAAGTCTTCCTACATTCAAAAGGTTGCGCTAATATTCTTTTTACATCATCAAGTATATTCACACAACAACTTTTTACTGTTTCTTTTCTACTTACCATATTAAACGATAATGTTCGGCGAATAATCGTCCTTTAGGGAGATTGATACGCTTGTTATCTGCCTTTATTCGCTTTGATAAGTTTCAACTACATACAAATCAACATTAGGATAATCATTTGAAACTGTCTCTATAATTGCTTTTACATCATCCCATTTTAATCCTCCTAATCCAGCACCGATTGCAGGTAAGGCTATTGCCGTTACATTATCACCACTGGCTAACTCAAGCATCTGTATCAGTGCCTTTTCGATATACTCTATTTTAGCTCGTGTTCGCCACGTTGCTTGAGTACCAAGGTTATATATATGTCCATTGCCATAATCATAATCAAAAACATCACCGGGGCAAAACTTATTTTCTTTGCACAACTGCTTATATTCAAGATACATATCTGGATATTTGCTTTTGAACTGTACGGCAATGCCTTTACCCATTGCACCGGCACAATTACAACCATGCGCATAACTGCTCACTCCATCAATACGGAATATGTCGCCTTTTTCAATATACCTAATCATTGTTTTTTTCTTTTTTATTGTTAATTATTCTGGGCAGATAATGTCCAGTGGATAATCGACCTTTAAGGGAAATTATCCGTTTGTTAGTCGCTTTATTCTGCAATATAAGTTTCCAAATATTGAATACCGTTGTAACTGTCTAATTCATCCACAAATTTTTTAGGTGTTTCATATGAATCATAATTTTTCTTCTTAATAAAGATTTTCTGATTCCTTTTGTTGTCCTTGAAACCATTGGGTATATAGCACACAATACAATTTGATGGCTTTATGTGGTATTCATCAATATCGGACTCAATATACCAGTCAAGGACAAGTTTGTTATCAATCATCATTCTAACAAGATTAAAAGGATTTTCGGGTTCATCCTTAATTTCCACAGTTAGAAATTCTGGATAGTAATACTTTATATTAATGTCTTTACAGAACTGACAGCGATGTTCCGGATTTGGGCGTTTCTTTGTACGACTTTCTTTGTAATCTCGTATTTCTTTCATGTATTCATCTTGATTGAAATACTCCATAAATTCTTCCCGACTTTTATCGGTTGTGCCAATCCAAATCATATATTCTAATCCAGCATTAGACCCTTGTACACCTTCAGGCGACAGTTCAAACTCAAACGTACCAAGATAAGTCATGGTTGTGGCATTCTCTGCCTTCTTAGGAGATATACCCTCACGACAATTATAGCAGATAACAGCATTTGCCATTGTAATATTTTTATCAGCCATCGACAGACTTATCTTTTGGGTATCAGCAGGAATAAGGTTAAGTAATCCTGCCAAGCCGTCAGATGTGAATTTCATAATAAGAAAATCCTCATCATAGTTCATTACACCAAGCTCCTTACAGAACTGGCAACGAAGTTCCTTATTGTCTTCATCATAATCTTTCCACCATTGACGGAAAGCCGATTGATCCATATATTTCTCAACGTCAGCTTCGGAATCGAATTGACCGACCCATATCATTATCTTACTCATTTTCTTTTTTTATTTTTCAAGCGACTAATGGGATGCAGCTTGCCGCCGTTAGGTGGCACAGGTGCTTGTTACCCACGTAATTTATTTTTTGTCTTTTCGATTTATTTGTATATCACTTATTTCTGATTTGCCGCCAAAACAGCGTAATTCTTCCACATTCGGATTATCTAATACTGCATATACAGATTTTTTTGTCATACTTTTAACGCCTAACATATTTACTTTTCTCAAATTTTTAGCATTTACAAGACTTGTAATATCAACCAACTTATTTAACGTGTCAATATAAACTTCGGTCAATTTGTTTAGATTGGATAAGTTTGGTATCTTAGTAATATTGGCTAACAAAATCAACTCAAGTCTTTCAAGTCCCGTGAGTGTGCTAACGAATGAAATATCATCCAATTTAGATATTCTAATAAGTCTTAGTTGGCGCAAAGTCCTAAAATCACTCAAAACCGTCAAGTCTATTTTTGAACCGTCACACCACCAAATGGACAAGTCATTAATAGGCGTTTGTTTTAAGAAAGACAAATCCTTGTTCTTGACAGCCCTTAATTCCAACTTTTTCAATTGACTTAGTCCTACGATAGATTCAAGATTCTTATCTAATTTCCCGAGAAAGAGGGATTGGAGATTTTTGAATCGTACAAGCCATTGGCAATCAAACACAGGTTTGCCATTCTTCAAAATCGCATCTATATACAAATGCTCCAACTGGCTTGACAGCGTTTTGACAAAAGAAAAATCCCTTAAATCATAAATATCTAATGTCAATGATTTTAGATTTGACAAACTTGAAAGAATAGATAAGCCAGTATTCTTATATTCAAAATCGCCTATTACGATATTTTGTACATCAGGAACAAATCGCAGGAAATCCAGATTCCAACCATTGAAATCATCTCCATATCCAAATTTTTTGTCAGCTCCTCCATATACACGAAAAGAAATATCAGGACGTAATATAAATAAGCGATTCAATTTTTCGAGAACAGTATTAGGAATATAATCGCTTATTTGAACTCTCTTGATAAGTTTTTCCTCGCTTATTTGATGAATTATGGATTCAGTTACATCTTCAGCCATGTAACCATCTTCGGGATGTCTTGGAATTCTTCCAAAACTGCGAGGGGTAAATATTTCAATTTGTGTTCTAAACATATCTTTACTACGTGGGTAATGTTCGGCAGCTAATCGCCATTTTGGGCGATTGAGGTGTATGTTATAG
>NZ_JBCNZM010000218.1:0-4484 GCF_040227615.1 Bacteroides sp. RTP31139st1_H2_RTP31139_211217
GTTGTGGGCTCTCCCGAGGGGATTAGGGCTTTGCCCTAATGACCCACTCAGGGCGTTTCTCCCCTAAGAACCCCGAGCAAAGAGTGCCCCTCTCTTTGCAATCTCCGCTTATGGGTTGCACCCCTAAGAACCCTGTGCGGTTATGAGCGGACAACAGAAGATTTCATCAACAATCCAAATCAAATTTTAAGAATATGGCAACAAAATCAAGCATACATATCAAACCCTGCAGAGTGACATCAAGCGGGGCTCATAACCGGAGAACTGCCGAGTACATGCGCAATATCGGCGAGTCCAGAATCTACATTGTACCCGAACTGACTTCCAATAACGAGCAGTGGATAAACCCGGGCTTCGGCAGTCCTGACCTGCAGGCGCACTATGACAGCATCAAACGGATGGTCAAGGAAAAGACCGGACGAGCGATGCAGGAAAAGGAGCGTGAGCGCAAGGGAAAGAATGGAAAGATTATAAAAGTGGCTGGATGTTCTCCAATCCGTGAGGGAGTATTGCTCATCAGACCAGATACAACACTGGCAGATGTACGAAAGTTTGGTGAGGAGTGCCAGAGACGCTGGGGTATTACACCGCTCCAAATCTTCCTGCATAAGGACGAGGGACACTGGCTTAGTGGACAACCCAAAACCGGGGATAGGGAGAGTTTCCAAGTCGGTGAAAAGTGGTTTAAGCCGAATTATCATGCCCATATCGTATTCGACTGGATGAACCACGACACGGGCAAGAGCCAAAAGCTCAATGATGACGATATGATGGAAATGCAGACTTTGGCATCTGACATCCTCTCCATGCAACGTGGGCAATCTAAATCCGAGACCGGAAAGGAACATTTGGAACGAAATGATTTCATCATTGAAAAGCAGAGAGCCGAACTGCAACGCATGGATGCTGCAAAACGGCACAAAGAAGAACAGATAGGTCTTGCTGAACAGGAACTGAAACAGGTGAAATCAGAAATACGCACTGACAAGCTAAAGAAAACAGCCACCAATGCAGCCACCGCCATAGCAAGCGGAGTTGGTTCTCTTTTCGGAAGTGGAAAGATGAAAGAGCTGGAGCGAACTAATGAAGATTTGCACCAAGAGATTGCCAAACGAGACAAAGGTATTGACACCCTCAAAATCCAAATGCAGGAAATGCAAGAGCGACATGTCAAACAGATACGCAATCTTCAGAGCATACACAACCAAGAACTTGAAGCCAAAGACAGGGAAATATCACGATTGAACACTCTGCTTGAAAAGGCATTCAAGTGGTTTCCGATGCTTAGAGAAATGTTGAGAATGGAAAAACTCTGCGCTGTCATTGGATTTACCAAAGATATGATAGATTGTCTTTTGACAAGGAAAGAAGCTATCCAATGTAATGGCAAGATTTATTCCGAGGAACATAGAAGAAAGTTTGAAATCAAAAACAACATCTTCAAGGTGGAGAAGAATCCGACCGATGATAGCAAACTTGTACTGACCATAAACAGGCAACCGATAAGCGAATGGTTCAAAGAGCAATGGGAGAAACTTCGGCAAGGTTTGCGACAACCAACGGAAGAACCAAGAAAAAGTAGAGGATTCAAGTTATAATAGAAAAAAAAGACAATATAAAAGCACTCTGATAGTTACGAAGTGCTTTTATATTGTATAAATTATATAATGTTTACCATTGAAGCTTCAAAGTAAACGCAACTTAAGGAATTGCCGAATTTTGTATTAATAAAGAATATACGACCTCTGATATATGCGCAACATATTGTGATGCTTGTGATTCATTACCCTTGAAATCCTTAACAAATATCGCTAAAGTATAGCAGACATTATTAGGCAGGCATATATAGGCAACATCATTGTGAGCTGCAAGAATACCATTTTCATTGACATCACCAGAACCCGTCTTATGTGCAATAGAAACCCTTTCTTTATCAAGAAGCGGAGCGACTATTCTATCTGTACCTGTCACACATTCTTTTAATGTATTCTTAATGAAACTTTGCTTCTCACCACTGACAATACTTTCGGTAAACAAACGGTTCATCAACATTGCGGCACCAAGAGGAGATGTATAATTAAAGTAAGCCCTATCGTGGTCAGCCGACATTTCCTCTTCTGTATAAGCTATCTGAAAACTTGAACGAGGAATAAGTGTGGCTATAAAACTGTCAGTTTGAGCAACATTGACCATATCTTTAAACATCAGATTGCTTGCATTATTATCACTTTGAGCAATAGTATAACGAAGTAAATCTCTCACGGTTAATGATATAACCAACTCGGAATAATCTTTCATCATAGGACTCCAAGTCTTTGAATCAAGTCTATTCCTATCTATCTTTACTAAGGTATCAAGTGAAATCCCTTTGTTATCAAAATCATTGCAAAGAGCTAATGCCTGATGAACCTTAAATACACTCATCATAGGATATACACTCTTATCATTAACTTTAACTGTATCTGTGTTATTAATAATAATTGCCACTCCAATTTCACCAGGACAAGCTGATACTATCCGAGAAATGCTATCAGTCAAAACATCTGTCAAAGGTGGATTTGTACTATTATTAGAAGTTGATTTAGAGAACAATAAAAAAACTAAAACTATGATACAAACTAAAGCTATACACAAAATTACAAGGCGTTTTCTTCTACTTTTTTTCATACTACGATTTTTAAACATTATTGGGTGTAAAATTGGGTGTTTGTTTTATAATTTGCTGATTTTCAGCGTTTATTGCGGAGAGACAGGGATTCGAACCCCGGGTGCCTCGCAGCACAACGGTTTTCAAGACCGCCGCAATCGACCACTCTGCCACCTCTCCAAAACTTCTTTTTCAGAAGTGCTTTTCTTTTAAAGCGGTGCAAAGATACAAATCATTTTTTATTCTACAAACTTTTCTGCACAAAAACAGAGCAATTATACCAAAATTCTTGTTTATACCCACTACGGAACGAACATAACGGCATTTAGGCTATTTGTTGAAATTTATCAAGGGCAAGACAGAGTTTTATAACTTACTGGCTATCAGTATATTTACAAAGAGCCACATTCAGTATACGATTGAACCCTATTCAGTATACGACTGAATGGCATTCACTATACGACTGAATTAGGTTCAGAATACGACTGTTCCTTAAACCTACATCATTTGTAAATAATGCAGATTATTATTCGGTTCTTGTTTCAATTCATAAACCACATATAAAGAAAGTATTAACATCTCTACTCCCCCGGACATTCACTACCTAATAATAGTTATTTTATGCTGTTCAACATAAAAAGAGAAGTATCTCTTATAAAATTACGGAATTTATTCAGTATTTTTGCGCGCTCTAAAGGATAACATTATCTAACCTACTAACAAAAACAAATTTTATGGAATTGAACAAAACCTTTACCAATGGGCTTTGGAATAAAGAAATCAATGTCAGTGATTTCGTCAGTAAAAACATCGCACCCTATACCGGGGATGCATCTTTCTTGCAGGGACCTACCGAACGTACCAAACGTATCTGGGACATCTGTCTGAAGGCTCTCGAAGAAGAAAGGAACAACAATGGCGTCCGTTCACTGGACAATACCACCGTATCTACCATCACTTCTCATAAAGCCGGGTATATTGATAAGGACAATGAACTTATTGTCGGTTTGCAGACTGATGAACTGTTGAAACGATCCATCAAACCTTTCGGAGGCATCAACGTGGTAGCAAAAGCATGCCGTGAAAACGGAGTGGAAGTGGACGATAAAGTAAAAGACATCTTCACCCATTACCGCAAAACACATAACGACGGCGTATTCGATGTATATACCGAAGAAATCCGTTCCTTCCGCTCACTGGGATTCCTTACCGGATTGCCCGACAACTATGCCCGCGGACGTATCATCGGCGACTACCGCCGATTGGCTCTCTACGGCATCGACCGTCTGATTGAAGCCAAGCAGGAGGACTTGCGCAACCTCACCGGCCCGATGACCGAAGCACGCATCCGTCTACGCGAAGAAGTGGCAGAACAAATCAAAGCTTTGAAGGACATCAAGGTTATGGGCGAATATTACGGACTCGACCTCAGCCATCCGGCTACATCAGCTCAAGAGGCCGTGCAATGGGTATACATGGCATATCTTGCTGCCATCAAAGAGCAGGACGGAGCAGCCATGTCACTGGGTAACGTATCTTCGTTCCTCGATATATTCATTGAATACGATCTGGCTCACGGAAAAATCAATGAGACGTTTGCACAGGAACTGATAGACCAGTTCGTCATCAAGCTGCGCATGGTACGCCATCTGCGTATGCAATCATACAATGATATCTTTGCCGGTGACCCGACTTGGGTGACCGAAGCCATCGGAGGACGCTTCAATGACGGACGCGTGAAGGTCACCAAGACTTCTTTCCGCTTTTTGCAGACGCTATACAACCTCGGTCCTTCTCCGGAACCGAACTTGACCGTATTGTGGAGTCCCGAACTGCC
>NZ_JBCNZM010000218.1:4494-6311 GCF_040227615.1 Bacteroides sp. RTP31139st1_H2_RTP31139_211217
CAAGGATTTCTGCGCCAAAGTTTCTGTAGATACCAGCTCCATCCAGTACGAAAACGACAACCTGATGCGTGAAGTGCGCAACTGCGACGACTACGGCATCGCCTGCTGTGTATCCTACCAAGCCATCGGCAAACAAATCCAGTTCTTCGGCGCACGTGCCAACCTTGCCAAGGCCCTGCTGCTCGCCATCAACGGTGGACGTTGCGAAAATACCGGAACTGTCATGGTGAAAGGTATTCCCGTATTGACCGGTGAGACATTGAAGTTTGAGGAAGTTATGGCCAACTACAAGAAGGTACTGACTGAAATAGCCCGTGTCTACAACGAGGCCATGAATATCATCCACTACATGCATGATAAGTATTATTATGAGAAAGCCCAGATGGCATTCATCGATACCGACCCACGCATCAATCTGGCATACGGTGTTGCCGGCCTTTCCATCGCCATAGACTCACTGTCCGCCATCAAATATGCCAAAGTCACTGCACGCCGCAACGAAATCGGCCTGACCGAAGGTTTCGACACTGAAGGTTCATTCCCCTGCTTCGGCAATAATGACGACCGTGTGGACCACCTGGGAGTAGACCTCGTTTACTATTTCAGCGAAGAACTGAAAAAGCTGCCTGTCTACAAGAATGCCCGTCCCACCCTTTCCTTGCTGACTATCACCTCCAACGTGATGTACGGCAAGAAGACCGGTGCCACTCCGGACGGACGCGCCAAAGGTGTTGCCTTTGCTCCGGGTGCCAACCCAATGCACGGACGTGACAAGAACGGTGCCATCGCTTCCTTGAGCTCCGTAGCCAAATTGCGCTACCGCGACTCGCAGGACGGCATCAGCAATACGTTCTCCATTGTTCCCAAATCACTGGGCCCGACACCGGAAGAACGTGTAGAGAACCTGGTAACCATGATGGACGGCTACTTCACCAAAGGTGCCCACCATTTGAACGTAAACGTACTGAACCGCGAAATGCTGGAAGATGCCATGGAACATCCTGAAAAGTATCCGCAACTCACCATCCGCGTTTCCGGCTATGCCGTGAACTTCGTGAAGTTGAGCCGCGAGCATCAGTTGGAAGTCATCAGCCGTTCATTCCACGAAAGAATGTAATATGATAAATGTACACTCCTACGAAAGTATGGGAACATTCGACGGGCCGGGTCTCCGGCTCGTCGTTTTCCTGCAAGGATGTCCGTTCCGTTGTCTGTATTGTGCCAATCCGGATACGATTGATGTAAAAGGAGGCACTCCCACCACTCCGGAAGAGATTCTGCAAATGGCTATCAGCCAAAAGGCATTCTTCGGGAAGAAAGGAGGTATTACTTTCTCCGGCGGTGAGCCTACCCTGCAAGCAGAAGCGCTGATTCCTCTTTTCAAGGAGCTGAAGGCGAACGGCATCCATATCTGTCTGGACAGTAACGGAGGCATCTGGAATGAAAAGGTGGAAGAGCTCTTTAGCCTGACTGACCTCGTGCTGCTGGACATCAAGCAATTCAATCCCGAACGCCACCGTACGCTGACGGGACGAAGCAACGAACAGACACTCCGCACCGCTGCCTGGCTCGAAGAACATGAACACCCCTTCTGGCTGCGCTATGTACTGGTCCCCGGTTACAGCGATTCGGAAGAAGACACCCGCCTGCTGGGTGAAAGTCTTGGCAAATACCAGCAGATACAACGGGTGGAAATACTTCCTTATCACCGTCTGGGTGTTCACAAATACGAAGCCATGGGATGGGATTACAAATTGAAAGAAGTGAAGGAAAATACTCCGGAACAACTGGAACGGGCAGAAAAACTGTTCACAGAG